>JBMOJG010000038.1:0-9985 GCA_049316925.1 Alsobacter sp.
GGGTAGCGCTCCGACAGATGCCCGAGCTTGGCGACGGCGAGGATCTTGTCGACGCGGGCCCTGATCTGCGCCTTGTCGAGCTTGCGCAGCTTCAGCCCGTAGGCGACGTTTTCATAGACCGTCATGTGCGGCCAGAGCGCATAGCTCTGGAAGATCATCGACATGTTGCGCCGTTCCGGCGGCTCCGCCATGCCGGCGGCGGACACGGTCCGCCCTCCGACGACGATAGTCCCGGCCGTCGGTTCCATGAAACCGGCGACCAGTCTCAGGGTCGTGGTCTTGCCGCACCCTGACGGGCCGAGCAGACAGACCAGCTGGCCTTTCTCGATCGACAGGTCGACGGTATCGACCGCGACGGCTGGGCCGTAGACCTTGCGCAGACCCTTGAGTTCCAGAAAACCCATCAATCCCCCCGCCGATGTCGACCCGTCATGCATGCGGGTCGATGGATCGAGCCTGTCATCGCCCGGTACACCGGGCCGTGAGCCATTGGTTCAGCGTGCAACCTGTCGGCAAGAAGCGACCCTCCGTCGCCGGTTCGGTCATGGGCATGCGGCTGTGTCTAGCCGGCAACTTCGCCATGGTGGACCGGCTCCTGGCCGGAGAAGAACTCCCACAGGATCGGATAGACCAGATCCGGCCGGTGTTCGGCGGGGTAGTGTCCCGTCGGGATGGCCCAGCCGCGGAAATCATCCGCCCAAGGCTTCCAGGCTTTCAGCGGCGTGAGATGCCGACCGACATGGCTGTTGGACCCCCACAGCGCCAGCACCGGGCAGGCGATCTTGCGGCCTGCCTCCGCGTCGGCCTTGTCCATGGCGAAGTCGAGCGTCACGGTGGCGCGGTAGTCCTCGCAAACCGTGTGGATCTGCTCGGGCGTGGTGCAGCGCTTGTACTCGGCCATGGCCTCGGGCGTGAAGATCTCGAGCCCGACCCCCTTCTTGTTGAGTTTGTAGTCCATGTAGTAATTCAGGTCGGCGCAGAGCAGTTTTTCCGGGAACGGCGCCTTCTGGGCCATGAAGAACCAGTGGTAGCTCTCCATGCCCCACCCCAGGGTGATGTTGGAGAGCAGGAACCACGTCGGCACGATGTCGAGGGCACAGACCCGGATGACGCTGTCCGGGTGATCGAGCGCCATGCGGAATGCGACACGCGCGCCGCGGTCGTGACCGCACACATGGAAGCGCTCGAAGCCCAGCTGCCGCATCACCGTGAGATGATCGTCAGCCATGGCGCGGAACGTGTAGTTCTCGTGCTCCGGGCCGCCATCGGGCTTGCTGGAGTCGCCATAGCCGCGCAGATCCGGCGCCACCACCGTGAAGCTCTTCGCCAGCGACGGCGCGATCTTGTGCCAGCTGACATGGGTCAGCGGATTGCCGTGGATCAGCAGCAGTGGCGGACCCGATCCGCCCACTGCCGCCGTGATGGAAATGTCCCCGACCTGGAAGGTCCGGCGTGTGAAGCCCAGCATCAGCTCCGGACCGTGGGGGATGAGGGGCGGCATGCTCATGGCGGGGCTCACAGATTGTCACCACGGACGGCGTCGCAGACGGCTTCGGTCACCTGCGCGGACGTGGCGTGACCGCCGAGGTCCGGCGTGAAGGGACCTCCATTGGCCGTCACGCGCTCCACCGCTGCCATCAGCCGGGCCGCAGCACCGGTCTCGCCGAGATGCTCGAGCATCATCGCCCCGGTCCAGAAGGTCGCGATCGGGTTGGCGACACCCTTTCCGGTGATGTCGAAGGCCGAGCCGTGGATCGGCTCGAACATCGACGGATAGCGCCGGGTCGGATCGATGTTCGCCGTCGGCGCCACGCCGATCGAACCGGCGAGCGCGGCCGCGAGGTCGCTGAGAATGTCGGCATGCAGATTGGTGGCGACGATCGTGTCGAGCGACGTCGGGTCCTGCACCATGCGCACCGTCATCGCATCGACCAGCATCTTGTCGACGGTGACGTCGGGGAAATCACGGCCCACCTCGGCCGCAATCTCGTCCCACATCACCATGCCGTGACGCTGGGCGTTCGACTTGGTGACGACGGTCAGCAGCTTGCGCGGTCGCGACCGTGCAATCTCGTGCGCATAGCGCATGATCCGGGTGACGCCGACCCGGGTGAAGATGGCCGTCTCGGTGCCGACCTCTTCGGGATGGCCGCGATGGGCGCGCCCGCCATGGCCGGCATACTCGCCCTCGGAGTTCTCGCGCACGATCACCCAGTCGAGGTCGCCGGGCTTCGCACCCGCAAGCGGCGACGCGATGCCGGGCAGGATCCGGGTCGGCCGCACATTGGCAAACTGGTCGAAGCTTTGGCAGATGCGCAGGCGCAGGCCCCAGAGCGTAATGTCGTCGGGCAGTGCGGGATCGCCGACCGCGCCGAAATAGATGGCGTTGAACGGCTTGAGCTGTTCGAGGCCGTCCTCCGGCATCATCCGCCCATGCTTGCGGTAATAGTCCGACCCCCAGTCGAAGCGCTGAAAGTCCAGCGTCAGGCCGGGCTCGCGTTCGGTGACGATTGCCAACACTTTGACACCGGCTTCGATCACCTCAGGACCGATGCCGTCGCCGCCTATCACCGCTATCTTGAAATGACGCATATTTTCGCCCGCATCACCTATTGTTTTCCAATTAGACACGTTTTCAGATTGTTGACAATCCGATCGGCATGGCTTTTTCTCACGCTCACCGGGCGATGAGGAGACGCCGTCCTGAGCAAGTGTGCCGACCAGGGTCTGACGAAGGAGGTGCAGCAGCGGCTCACCGAGCTCATCGTTTCGGGCACGCTTGGCGCGGGCGCGAAGGTCACGGAGATCAGTGTGGCCGAACGCCTCAACGTCAGCCGTGGACCCGTGAGGGAAGCCTTCCGGGCGCTCGAGGAGTTCGGCCTGCTGGTGACCGAGCGCAACCGCGGCGTGTTTGTCCGGCGCATCAGCCCGGCCGATGCCGTCGAGATCCACGAAGTGCGCGCCGCCCTCGACGAACTCGCGGCACGCCGCGCCGCGACGCAGCTTGATCCGGACAAGATCCGGCAGCTGCAGGCGCTGGTCGACCAGATGGGCGTCGCGGCCGATGCCGGCGACGTCAAGGAGTTCTACGCGCTCAATCTCCAGTTTCACGAACTGCTGGTGCGCTGGAGCGGCAATGCCAAGCTGCTCGCCACCTATCAGCGGTTGATCATGGAACTGCATCTGTACCGGCAGAAGGGGCTGCAGCCCGCCGGCGAGATGCATCACTCCAACGCCGCCCATGTCGAACTCCTGCGCCGGATCGCGCTCGGCGACGGCGACGGCGCGGCGCGAGCGATGCGCGAACACACCAACCACGGCCGGCAGCGCATCCTGCTCGGCCAGTCCGAGCCTGCCTGACCACCCTCCTTCCGCACACCGACCACCCGCCAACACAAGGACTATCGCCATGGCTGCCACGCAGAAAGCCGCCACTTTCGACGCCTTCCCGGATGTTCCGGGCCTGACCCGCGAAGTGGCCGAGTTCATCGTCAAGACGAAGTGGAAGGACCTGCCGGCCTCCACCCTGGCGCTGGGCAAGAAATCATTTCTGGACGGGATCGGGCTCGCGCTGTCGGGTTCGGTCGCCGAAAGCGGCCATATGACCCAGGCCTATCTGAAGACTCTCGGGTCGAAGGGGCCTGCCACCGTGATCGGCACCCGGATGAAGGTCAGTCCGCGGTTTGCGGCCTTCGCCAATGGCGTCGGCGTCCACGCCGACGACTTCGACGACACGCAGCTTGCCGTCGGCAAGGACCGGGTCTACGGGCTTCTGACCCACCCGACGGCGCCTGCGTTGCCCGCGGCGCTGGCGATCGGCGAGGCGCTTGGAGCATCCGGCAAGGACGTGATGCTCGCCTATCAGATCGGCGTCGAGGTCGAATGCAAGATCGCCGAGGCGATCAACCCGCGCCACTATCAGCATGGCTTCCACGCGACGGCCACCTGCGGCACCTTCGCCGCCGCGGCGGCAGCCGCCAGGCTGCTCAAGCTGACGGTCGAACAGACCATGCGGGCGCTCTCCATCGCCGGGAGCCAGTCAGCCGGGCTTCGCGAGAATTTCGGCACGATGATGAAGCCGTTCCACGCCGGCCGGTCGTCGGAGAGCGGCGTTGTCGCGGCCGACTTCGCGGCCATGGGCTGGACGGCGACCGACAAGATCCTCGAGGCGCCGCGCGGCTTCTTCCGCGCCGCTGGCGGCGGCTTCGATCCGGCGTCTATTGTCGGCAAGCTCGGCAAGCCGTGGACGTTCGACGAGCCGGGCGTCTCGATCAAGCCGCATCCGTCAGGCTCGCTCACCCATCCGGGCATGACGGAGATGCTGCGCCTCATTCGCCAGCACGGGATCAAGGCTGCGGACGTGGCGAAGGTCGATGTCGGCACCAACCACAACATGCCGAACGCGCTGATCCACCACCAGCCGAAGAACGAGCTTCAGGCCAAGTTCTCGATGCCGTTCTGCATCGCCATCCTGCTCATCGAGGGCAAGGCGGGCCTGCCGCAGTTCACCGACGAGGTCGTGCTGCGCAAGGACGTTCAATCCTATCTTTCAAGGATCAACTTCCACGTGCATCCCGAGGCCGAGGCGGCGGGCTATGACAAGATGACCACGATCATCGACATCCACATGAAGGACGGGCGGACGATCTCCGGCCGGGCCGATTTCGGCAAGGGCAGCCCCGTCAATCCGATGACCTACGAGGAGGTCGCGGAAAAATTCCACGGCTGCTGCGACTTCGCCAAATGGCCGAAGAAGAAGGCGGATGCGTTGGTCGGTGCGGTTGCCTCGATCGAGAAGATCGCCGCCATCGGCGAGGTCACCAAGCTAGCGGCCCGCTGAGCCTCCTCGCGTCCCGGGCCGGATTCATCCCGCTGTTCATGCGGATGGTCCGGCCCGTGACGGTTCCGGTCATCGGCCCCGCACGCTAGAGTGCAGGCCGAATGACTGCTGACCCGGGCAGGACGCGACAGGCGCAGGACAGGTCCCCCGTGCAACCCATCATCGCCATCGAGGGTCTGTCGAAGATCTATGCTGGCGGCCTCACGGCGCTCAGGGGCGTCGACCTGCAGATCCGCAAGGGCGAGATTTTCGCGCTGCTCGGCCCCAACGGGGCCGGCAAGACGACGCTGATCGGCATTGTCTGCGGCATCGTCACACCCGGCGCCGGCCGCGTCACGGTCGACGGCCACGACATCATCCGCGACTACCGGGCGGCCCGCACCTGCATCGGCCTCGTGCCGCAGGAGCTGTCAACCGACCTGTTCGAGACCGTGTGGGACACCGTGCGGTTCAGCCGCGGCCTGTTCGGCAGGCCGCCGAACCCGGCCTTTATCGAGCAGGTCCTGCGGGATCTGTCGCTGTGGGACAAGCGCGACGCCAAGATCATGGCGCTGTCGGGCGGCATGAAGCGGCGGGTGATGATCGCCAAGGCGCTGTCGCACGAGCCGACGGTGCTGTTCCTTGACGAGCCTACCGCCGGGGTCGATGTCGAGCTGCGCCGCAGCATGTGGGAGATGGTCCGCGGCCTGCGCGACCGCGGCGTCACCATCATCCTGACGACGCACTACATCGAGGAGGCCGAGGAGATGGCCGACCGCATCGGCGTCATCTCCCGCGGCGAGATCGTGCTGGTCGAGGACACCGCCAGCCTGCTCGCCAAGCTCGGCACCAAGCAGCTGGTGCTGACGCTGGATACGCCGCTTGCGGCCGCGCCGCCGGCCGCCGCCGGCGAACAGCTGACCCTGTCGGCGGATGGCCTGACGCTCACCTGCACGTTCGACGCCCAGCGCGGCGGCGCCGGCATCGCCGGGCTGCTGCAACGCCTCGCCGCGCTGGGCATTGGCTACCGGGATCTGGAGACCCGCGAGACCTCGCTCGAGGAGATCTTCGTTCGCCTTGTCGGAGGCCCGTCGTGAACCTCTACGCGGTCCAGGCCATCTACCGTTTCGAGATGGCGCGCTGGTTGCGGACGCTGCTGCAGAGCATCGCCGCTCCGGTGATGACCACCACGCTGTATTTCGTTGTCTTCGGCTCCGCCATCGGCGCCCGCATGGCCGAGATCGACGGGGTCAGCTACGGCGCCTTCATCGTGCCGGGCCTGATCATGCTGTCGATCCTGACCGAGAGCATCGCCAACGCCTCCTTCGGCATCTACATGCCGCGCTTCGCCGGCACGATCTACGAGGTGCTGTCGGCGCCCGTCTCGCCGGCCGAGATCGTCATCGGCTATGTCGGCGCGGCCGCCACCAAATCGGTGATCCTCGGGCTGATCATCCTGGCGACGGCACGGCTGTTCGTGCCGTTCGAGGTCGCCCACCCGGTCTGGATGCTCGCCCTGCTGGTGTCGATCGCCATCACCTTCAGCCTGTTCGGCTTCCTCATCGGCATCTGGGCGACGAGCTGGGACAAGCTGCAGGTCGTCCCCACCATGGTGGTGACGCCGCTCGCCTTCCTCGGCGGCAGCTTCTACTCGATCAGCATGCTGCCGCCGACCTGGCAGACCATCGCGCTGTTCAACCCGGTCGTCTATCTGGTCAGCGCGTTCCGCTGGAGCTTCTTCGGCGTCTCCGATGTCGGGCTTGGCCTCAGCGTGGTGATGATCGCCCTGTTCATGGCCGTGAGCCTCGGCGCCATCATCTGGGTGTTCCGCACCGGCTACCGGCTGAAGACGTAGGGTCGAAGCACCCGTCAGTTGGCGCTGGCGACAACGACCAGGCGCTTCACCTCGCCGCGCAGATAGGCCTGCAGGAACCGGTCATAGTCGCGGATCGACACGCAGCCGTTGGAATCGCCGCCCGGGCCGAGCAGATAGCTGTGCGCCAGCAGTCCGGCACGGCCGTGGATCGCCGCGCTGCCGCCGACCGGGTTGAGCCGCAGCGCCCGCACGCCGTGGAACGGCCGCTCGCGCATGGTCAGCTCGTAGACATGCGGCGGCGTCGCGCCCTTCATGCGTTCATGCACGTAGCGCGGGTCGTCCTTGCGCTCGCCCAGCCCGGAATGTGCCTCCAGCCTTTCGCCGTTCGGCATGAGGACGCTGCGCGACGAGATGTCGTAAATGGCGGTCTGCGGACCGTTGGTACGCGCCACCGGCGCCGGGCCAGGAGCCAGTCGCGGGCGGGTCGCCTCGACCGCGTCGTCCTGCGGCGCCGCATAGGCCAGCGCCGGGCGGGGGCCTTTGTTCGTTCCGAACAGCCGCTCGAAAAACGACCGGTCGTCGGGTGCGGTCGCCGGCACAGCTGCCTCGCGGGTGCGTCGCGCCAGCAGCGTGCGCGCGGCTCCGGGCGCCACCTGCGCCTGCAGCTCGGCTGGACGGCGCAGCGGCAGCGGAATGTCGCGCGCCGGCAAGGCAGGGACTTCAGTCATCGCCGTTGTCGGCGGAACGGATGAGGGGGCCGGACCGGCCGAGCCCGGCGTTGCAACGCCCGGCGCTGCGTCCGAGGCCGGCACAGCCAGAGCTGAGCCCGGTGCGGTGAGGGTCGCACCCAGCGGAGCTGTCTGCCCCCAGCGCTGCGCGGGTCCGGCCTGCACCAGCGATGGATCGAGCAGTCCGTCGAGGCCGGCAACGACGGTTCCGCTGGCCGGGACCTGTGGCGCTGCGACCGGTTGGTTCGGCGCAGGCGAGGGTGGCGCCTCCCAGACGGCGATGCCCACGCCGGCGCTGGCGCATACGGCCACCGCCATCACGGCGACGGACGGCGAGCGCCGCCGCCAGGTGCGCCGAAGGCGGATGGGTGGCATATCTGCGCCGCCGGTGGTGTTACGCATGGCCGGTCTCCCGGGAACGTCCGATACTGCACGCGCACCTCACCGCGACGGGCGGTCGGTGGCAGCGTGTGACCGCCATAGGGCGCCCTCGTGGTTAACCGCCCGTGAACTGAGGCGCAGAATTTTCGGCTGCGACCGCAGACCAGGAGCGGCGCAGTGACGTCCTCACGGCATGCGGGCACAGGCCGTGCTAAGGGCTTGGATCGGCAACGATGGGGACACGGCATGACGCGGGACGGCGCACCGATGGGCGCACAGTGGGGCCCGACGAAGACGACCATGGACCCCCGCTCGCTGCGCCGCGTCGAGGATGCGCGCTTCCTCACCGGCCAGGGTCGTTACGTCGATGACGTGCCGGCGGCCGGTCAGCTGGTGATGGCCGTGCTGCGCTCGCCGCACGCCCATGCTGCGATCCGGTCGATCGACACCGCCGCGGCGCAGGACGCTGCCGGCGTCCGTGGCGTGTTCACCGCCGCCGATCTGGCCGCAGACGGCATCGGCCCGCTGCCCTGCTCGCTTGATCTCGGGCCCGAGGCGGGCCTCATCGTGCCGCCGCGCCCGGCCCTGTGTGATGGCCGCGTGCGCCATGTCGGCGACCCGGTCGCCATCGTTGTCGCCGACACGCGGGCGCAGGCCGTCGAGGCGCTGGAACTGATCGGTGTCGACTACCAGGCGCTGCCGGCCGTCATCGACCCACGCGAAGCCCGGGAACCCGGCGCGCCGCAACTCTGGGACGCGGCGCCGGGCAACCTCGCCTTCCGCTATCGTCGCGGCGACCTCGCCCGCACCGAGGCCGTGCTTGCCGCATCCGACCATGTGGTCACGCTGGAGCTGGTCAACTCCCGCGTTGCCGCCGCGGCGCTGGAGCCCCGCACGGCCATCGGGCGTTGGGACGCGGCGACCGGCCGCCTGCGCCTCGAGGTCAGCGGCGCCTCCGTCCATCTCATCCGGCGCGAGCTCGCGCGCATCTTCGGCATGCCGCTGGATGCGATCGAGGTGGTCTGCCCGGATGTCGGCGGCGGCTTCGGCATGAAGAACGTCACCTATCCGGAGTACGTGCTTCTGCTCTGGGCGGCGCGGCGCCTCGGCGCGCCGGTGCGCTGGGTGGCGGACCGCATCGATGACTTCAGCGGTGGTGTGCACGGTCGCGACAACCTCACGCGGGCCCGCCTCGGCCTCGACGCAAAGGGCCGTTTCCTCGCGCTGGCCGTCGAGACGACGGCCAATATCGGCGCCTATGCGAGCAGCCTGGGACCGGGCAGCGCCACCACGGCGCCAACCCCCGCCATGGGCGGGCTCTACGCCATTGCGCATGTGTCGATGGACGTTGAGGGCGTGTTCACCTCCACGGCGCCCGTCGATGCCTATCGGGGCGCCGGCAAGCCGGAGGCTTGCTACCTCATCGAACGCCTCGTCGACGTTGCCGCGAGCCGGTTGGGGATGGACCGGGTGGCGCTGCGCCACCTGAACCTGATCGCCTCGCTCCCGCACGTCACCTCGCTCGGCTATCGCATCGACAGCGGCGATTTCCGCGCCGCACTCGCGATGGCCCTGCTGGCCTCCGACCATGCCGGATTTTCGCGCCGCAGGGCCGATGCCAGGCGCCGCGGCCTGATGCGCGGCCTCGGCATCGCCTGCTTCCTCGAGACGTCGCGCGGCGAGCCAGACGAGCAGGCCTTCATCCGGCTCGGGGACGACGGCACCCTCGTCCTTGCCGTCGGCACCCAGTCCAACGGCCAGGGCCACGAGACCAGCTTCGTGCAGCTCGTCGCCGCAAGGCTCGGCCTCCCCCTGGAGGCGTTCCGCTACGTCCAGTCCGATACGACCCAGCTGCCGCGCGGCGGCGGCCATGGCGGTGCCCGCTCCCTGCACATGGGCGGCACGGCGCTGCTGCTGGCGGCTGACGACCTGCTGCGTCAGGCCCGCCCGCTGGCGGCCGGCCTGCTGCAGGCGGCCGAGGCCGATGTCACCTATGCGGACGGCGCGTTCAGAAGCGGTGACTCGTCCCGCTCCATCGACCTGCCGGGCCTTGGCCGCGCCCTGGCCCAGTCCGGGTCCGTACCGCGCCTCGCCGGCCGTGGCGACAATGTCTGCGACACCTACACCTTCCCCAATGGCTGCCATGTCGCAGAGGTGGAGGTCGACCCCGAGACCGGCACGGTCGCGTTGCTGCGCTATTGCGCGTTCGACGACTACGGCACCCTCGTCAATCCGCTGCTG
>JBMOJG010000039.1:0-9984 GCA_049316925.1 Alsobacter sp.
GACAGGACCAGCGCACGGGCCGATCGCCAATCCGAAGACACGGAGAAAAAGGCCGACGACCCCGCACCCGCCGACACCGCCGCAGCAGCGCCGGTCGAGGCTCCCGTGCCGCCCGCCGCTCCTGCCAGCGGCTCGGATCCGGCGGCCACCCCTCTGCCCCCGCCGGTCCCGGCAGCGCTGGCAACCGATGAGCAGGCAACCCCGGAGAGTGTCGTCGCACCGGCACCTGCACCGGCCGGTACGGATGTCTCCGTGACGATGACGCCCGCCTCTGCGATCACGGCCGCCCAGGCGCCAGCCGCCGCCGAGGTCGCCGCTCCGGCGGTAACAGCCAGCCTGCGCCAACTGGCGGCTGCCTCGCCTGCCGCCGGCCGCCGCATGTCCGGCCAGGCCGCAGCCGCAGCATCCCCCCAGGCCGTTTCGCCGGGCACCACCGGTGCCGGTGACACCGCGGCGGCCGAAACCGCGACCCCAGGTGACGCCACGACCGCGGAGGCCGTGCCAGGCGCCACAGTCGCCATGCCACCCGACAGGACCGCGGCCCTCTTCGGCGCAGCATTCCGGCCGGACGCCGCCGGTCCGCAGGCCGCCGCCGAGACGGCCGCGGGCCAAGCCGGCCAGGTGGCCGGTCCCGCCGACGCAACCCTCCCGGCCCCGCACCCCGCCCCGACGGCACCGTCGCCGGCCGCGCCGGCCGTTCCCGTCGAGATCACCGTCCGGGCAGCCGGCGCCGGACGTGACGCCGGCGCGGGCCAGGACGCCGGCGGTGGTTCGCGCATCGAGATGTCCGTGCTGGCTGCCGACGTCGCATCGGTGGCAACGCCAAGCACGAGCGCCCTCCCCGCGCCACAGCAGGCGGCGCAGCTCGACCGCACCACCGGTCCGGCCGCGGCCACCGATGCGCGTGCCGCCGCCCAGCAGCCGCCGGTGCCCTTGAGCGCCCTGCCGATCGAGATCGGCATGCGGGCGCTGGACGGCGCGCGGCGCTTCGACATCCGCCTGTCGCCCGAGGATCTCGGCCGCGTCGATGTCCGGCTCGACATTGCCGAGGACGGCACCGTCAACGCCCAGCTGGTCGTCGACCGGGTCGAGACCCTGGCCCTGCTGCAACGCGACGCCAAGACCCTGGAACGGGCCTTCGAACAGGCTGGCCTGCGAACCCAGGAGGGCGGCGTCGCCTTCTCGCTCGACACCTCCGGCGAGGGCCGGCGACAGGCCCGCCAGGAGCGCGACGAAACGCCGGCACGCGAGCCGGCACCCCCCGAACAGGCCCGCACGGCAGCCGGCGTCGCCGCCGCGCTGCGGGCCTTCCAGTCCGGCCGCACAGGCCTCGACATCCGCATCTGACGGGAGACACCGCGATGCCAGCCATTTCGACAACGACAAAGACGACCGGCACCACCACCACCGGGGCCGCCTCGACCGCGTCGGCGGCGTCGGCGGCGAAGACCGGCACCACCAAGCAGACCCTGGCGGGCAATTTCGACCAGTTCCTGACCCTGCTGACGACCCAGCTGAAGAACCAGAATCCGCTGGATCCGCTCAACACCAACGACTTCACCAACCAGCTGGTGCAGTTCGCCTCGGTTGAGCAGCAGATCAAGTCAAACGACACGCTGGCATCGCTGCTCAGCGCCACCAAGGCCTCCACCGCCACCAACGCACTGGCCTTCGTCGGCATGTCGGTGACCGCCGACGGCACGTCGACGACGCTGTCGGGCGGCAAGGCCAGCTGGGTGCTGAGCGCGCCGCGCAACGCCGCGCAGGCCACCGTCACCATCAAGAATGACAAGGGCCAGGCGGTCTACACCGAGAACCGCGGCCTCGCCGCCGGTGACCAGCCCTTCGCCTGGAACGGCCGCAGCAATGCCGGCACGCCGGTGCTCGACGGCCAGTACAGCATCTCGGTGATCGCCCAGGACAGCACCGGTGCGGCCATGACGGTGTCGACGCAGATCACCGGCACCGTCGACTCGGTCGATCTGTCCGGCACCACCCCGGCGCTGCGCATCGGCAACGCCACCGTGCCCATCGACAAGGTGAAGACGATGCGGCGTCCGGCAGGCGTCTGAGGAGGCCGTAAATCACAGTTTTAGCTTAGGCAAATTTTAAGTGAGCGCGGTTTATGGTCCAACTCGACAGTGGTCATCCCAGTTGTGTTGTGTGAGCGTACCATGACCGAACCTTATCGTCCGAGGGCCAAATACGTGATTGGGCCAGATGGCAGCCCTCTGACGATCGCGGACCTTCCGCCCTCAAACACCCGTCGGTGGGTCATCCGCCGCAAGGCCGAGGTCGTCGCCGCGGTACGCGGCGGTCTGCTGAGCCTCGAGGAGGCCTGCACCCGCTACACGCTGACCGTGGAGGAGTTCCTCTCCTGGCAGGCCTCGATCGACGAGCATGGTCTCGCCGGCCTGCGCACCACCCGGATCCAGCAATACCGCCACTGAGCCAAGAAGCCCATTTGGCTTTGCAGGTGGCTGCCGGCACGAATTAGGCTAAATATAAGGCCTAAGATGCAAGGAAATACAGATATTAAAGCAAAGTCACTCGCGTTAGAACTACTCCCGACGAAAACAGTCCTTTCGCTAATGGCACTTTTTTTATTTTTTGTTGCTTTAATCTATTTTTTCTACGCGGCGTCGCTTGAAAATTCACAGCTGGTTTTTTCTAGTATAATATTTACATATACAATTTTTATTAATTTTCCAGGACAAAACGACGAAGAATTTGAGATTAAATCTGGCTTGATTTTTTCATCAGTAACATTCTTGATTTCAATTCTATTCATGATTGTCGGATATTCATTTTCAGATATACACGGAATGGTGATCGGACAGATAGTTGCGGTGGCGATTTTCGCTGTGATACGTGGCGAAGGGTGGGCCTTAGCCTGAACGAAACAACCACCATCGCCGTTCGTCCCGCGGGCTAAAGCCTTCTCGCGCCAAGCGACTCACCCACTCGGGCAAAAATGACGTTAGGCAAGCAGCGGCCTAATTGGCTTGCCTTGAACGTCCAATTTGCCAATCCTCTCGCCTCCCCACCAGGCACCGGCCACGCAGCCGGCGCTTTTCTTTTGCGCGCGGGCGCCAAACGTTAACCCCCTGCTAACCGTGACCCGGGCAATTTTTGCCGAGCCGGTTCTTCCTGAAGCGGCGTGGCCTGGCATGGGGTGCGCGGCTTGGGCGGCCTTGCGGAGTTTCTGACCAAACTGGGACCAGCGCGCATTGCCGCGATGGGTGCGGTCACGCTTGCGCTCATCGGTTTCTTCGCCTTCGTCATCATGCGCGTCTCCCAGCCCGCCATGGGCGTGCTCTATGCCGACCTCAGCCTAGAGGATTCGTCGGCCATGCTGCGCGACCTCGACCAGCGCAATGTCAAATACGAGCTGCGCGCCGATGGCCGCACCGTGCTGGTACCCAAGGCCGACATTCCTCGGCTGCGCATGGATCTGGCCAGCAAGGGCATGCCATCGGGCGGCAGCGTCGGCTACGAGATCTTCGACAAGGGCGACGCCTTCTCGGCGACCAGCTTCGTCCAGGGCGTCAACCAGCTGCGCGCCCTGGAGGGCGAGCTGTCGCGCACCATCCGCTCGCTCAGCCGGGTGCAGGCGGCCCGCGTCCATCTGGTGCTGCCGGAGCGCAAGCTGTTCGAGCGTGACCGCGAGCCGCCGCGAGCCTCCATCGCCCTGAAGGTCACCGGCGAGCTCGACTCCGGCCAGGTCCGCGCCATCCGCCACCTCGTCGCCTCGGCCGTCGAGGGCCTGAAGCCCGAGCGCGTGTCGATCGTCGACGAGCGCGGCCGGCTGCTGGCCGACGGCGCCCAGGCGGAGGCCGGCTCGCCGATCGCGCTCGACGAGAAGCAGACCGCCTTCGAGCGCCGGCTGCGCACCCAGGTCGAGGAGCTGGTCGCCAGCATCGTCGGCCAGGGCCGCACACGCGTCCAGCTCGCCGCCGAGATCGACGTCAACCGGGTGCAGAAGACCTCCGAGAGCTTCGACCCGGAGGGCCGGGTGGTGCGCTCGACCCAGACCCGCACGGAAAAGTCGGCGACCACCGAGGGCAAGGACGGCCAGGTGTCGGTCGCCAACGAACTGCCGGGCGCCAATGCCAGGAGCGGCGACACGACCCAGAAGGACGCGTCCGACAAGAACGAGGAGATCGTCAACTACGAGATCTCCCGCACCACCCTCAACGAGGTCATCGAGGGCGGCCGCGTCAAGCGGCTCAGCGTCGCCGTGCTGGTCGACGGCATCTACGCCCGCACCGCCGCCGGCGAGGTGTCCTACCAGCCGCGCCCGCAGGAGGAGCTTGACCGCATCGCCGCCCTGGTGCGGTCCTCGGTCGGCTTCGACGCCAAGCGCGGTGACCAGATCGAGGTCGTCAACCTGCGCTTCGCCGAGGCGCCGGCCGTGGCCGAGACACCACCGCCCGCGGGCATCATGGCGCTGCTGACACCGACCCGCGACGACATCATGCGCGGCATCGAGCTGGCGGTCCTGAGCCTGCTGACCCTGATCGTGGTGCTGATCGTGGTCCGCCCGATGGTCAAGACGATCCTGGCGCCGCTTGCGCCGCGACCGCCCTTTCTCGGCGGCGGGGGCGAAGGCGCCGCACCCACCGGATCGGCCGCCGCCGAGCTGATGGCGCGCAGTGGCGGCGCCCTGCCGCCGCCCGAGGAGAGCGAGACCGGGCGGATGATGGACATCGCCCGCGTCAACGGCCAGGTGCAGGCCCGCTCCATCGAGCGGATCGGCGCCATGATCCAGGAGAATCCGTCCGCAACCGTCAACATCATGCGCCAGTGGCTCCACGATGGCGCCTGAACCCCGCTCCCGCACTGATCGGACCCCATGACCCAGGCCCAGACGACCCAGGCCCAGAAATTCGGCTTCGACGAGGACTTCGGCAACGACCGGCGTGGCGGCGTGTCGCGTCGCGCCGCCGACGCCGAGCGCCTGAAGGCGGTCGAGCTCGAGGGTTTCCAGCTCGGCCGGCTCGATGGCCGGCGCGAGGCCGAGGCCGAGGCAGCGATGCGGCTGGCCAAGGCGATGGAAAGCGTCGCCGGCACCGCCGCCGGCCTCCTGTCCCAGCTCGATGCCGAGACCCGGCGCTTCGAGCGCGAGGCCGCCGATCTGGCCATTGCGTTCGCCCGCAAGCTGGCCGGCGACCTGCTGGCACGCCAGCCGCTGGCGCCGCTGCAGGAGGCTGCCGCCGAGTGTTTCCGCGAGCTCGTCGGCGTCGCTCATGTCGCCGTCCGGGTGCCGGTGGCGCATGTGGACGATTGCAAGGCCTCGCTCGAGAACCTGGCGGACCGGACCGGCTATGCCGGCCGCCTCGTGGTGCTCGGCGAGGACGGCATGGCGGAAGGCGACTTCCGTCTCGAATGGGCCGACGGCGGCGTGCTGCGCGATCGCGTCGGCGTCGAAGCCCTGATCGGCGAGGCCATCGCCCGCCACTGCAACGGCATCGATTGAGGGGACCGACACCATGGCCGGACCTGACGACCTATCTCTCCCCAACCTCAAGGGCGGCGACAACGATCTCGGCTTCGCCGACGACGCGCCCCGCGAGATCCACGACGAGCTCGCCTCCGCCAAGGTGGCACAGGACCTCGAGCACGTGTTCGACGTCCCCGTCCATGTCTCGGCGGTGCTGGGCCGCACCAGGCTTGAGATCGGCGAGTTGCTGCGCATGGGACCCGGCACCGTACTGGAGCTGGACCGGCGCGTCGGCGAGGCCATCGACATCTTCGTCAACGACCGCCTGGTGGCCCGCGGCGAGGTCGTGCTCGTCGAGGACCGCCTCGGCGTGACCATGACGGAAATCATCAAGGCCTGCACCTGAGAGCGGAGACTGAACCATGCGGCTTCTCATCGTCGGCACCCTGAAGGGCCAGCTCTCGCTCGCGACCAAGATCGCCATCGAGCGCGGCGCCCAGGTCACCAGCGCCGAATCCGTCGACCAGGCCATGGCGGTGATGCGCGCCCGCGGCGCCGATCTCGTGATGGTCGACGTGGTGCTGTCGGTGAAGGACCTCGTCGAGCGCTTCGAGGCCGAACGCATGCGCACGCCGATCGTCGCCTGCGGCACCGGCACCGACGCCAAGGCGGCCGTGGCGGCGATCCAGGCCGGCGCCCGCGAATACATCCCGCTGCCGCCTGATCCCGAGCTGATCGCCGCGGTGCTCGAGGCGGTGTCGCGCGACAACCGCTCCTTCGTCTACCGCGACGAGGCCATGGCCCGCGTCGTCCGGCTCGCCGAGCAGGTCGCCCGCGCCGAGGCCTCCATCCTGATCACCGGCGAGAGCGGCACCGGCAAGGAGGTGGTGGCCCGCCTCGTCCACGCCAAGTCACCGCGCCGCGATGGCCCGTTCGTGTCCGTCAACTGCGCCGCCATCCCCGATGCCCTGCTCGAATCCGAGCTGTTCGGCCATGAGAAGGGCGCCTTCACCGGCGCCGTCGCCCGCCGGGTCGGCAAGTTCGAGGAGGCCAACGGCGGCACGCTGCTGCTGGACGAGATCTCCGAGATGGACATCCGCCTGCAGGCCAAGCTGCTGCGCGCCCTGCAGGAGCGCGTCATAGACCGGGTCGGCGGCGGCAAGCCGGTGCCGGTCGACATCCGCATCCTGGCAACGTCCAACCGCAACCTCGCCGAGGAGGTCCGCAAGGGCACCTTCCGCGAGGACCTGATGTACCGGCTGAACGTCGTGCACCTCAAGATCCCGCCGCTGCGCGAGCGCACCCAGGACATCCTCGAGCTCGCCGGTCATTTCGCCCGCAAATATGCCGAGGTGAACGGCATGCCGCCCCGACCGATCGCCGCCGATGCCCGCCGCGCGCTGCTGGCCAACCCCTGGCGCGGCAATGTGCGCGAGCTGGAGAACACCATGCACCGGGCCGTGCTCCTCGCCGTCGGCGACGAGATCGGCCCGGACGCCATCCTCACCCCGGATGGCGAGACGATCGGCCAGCCGCGCGACACCGCCGCCCGCGCCGTCGAGACCGCCGGCATCGCCGCCCGCGCGCTCGTCGGCCGCACCGTCGCCGAGGTCGAGCGCGAGCTGATCCTTGACACGCTCGACCATTGCCTCGGCAACCGCACCCATGCGGCCCGCATCCTCGGCATCTCGATCCGCACGCTGCGCAACAAGCTCAACGAGTACACGGCCGAGGGCGTGCCGGTGCCCGGCCCCGGCGAGGCCCGCGTCGCCTCCGCCTGAGCTGCGGCGCCGCACCCCTCAGGGGGCCCGGCCGCACTCTCCAGGTCCGTCCCGACCGCCGGCATTAACCCCGCGCTAACCATAAACCCGGCAAGACTTGCCCGGTGCGGGCCTGCGTGGCCGGCTTGGGAGACGGCGGCGCATGAGCGACGTGACGGCAGCAGGCGTTCCGCCTGTGGCGACATCGGGACTGCCCGGCTTCGGCGCCATGGCCAAGGTGCTGGTGCGGCCCGACATCGGGCTCGCCATCGCCGTCATGGGCATCCTCGTGGTGCTCGTCGTGCCGCTGCCGCCGATGCTGCTCGACCTGCTGCTGGCGGTGTCGATCATCCTGTCGGTGCTGATCCTGATGACGGCGCTGTTCATCGAGACGCCGCTCGAATTCTCCGCCTTCCCGACCGTGCTGCTCATCGCCACCATGCTGCGGCTGGCGCTGAACCTGGCCTCGACCCGCCTGATCCTCGCCAACGGCCACACCGGCACGGGCGCGGCCGGCCACGTCATCGAGGCCTTCGGCCACTTCGTCATGGGCGGCAACTTCGTCATCGGCATCGTGGTGTTCGCGATCCTGCTGGTGGTGAACTTCGTCGTCATCACCAAGGGCTCGGGCCGCATCGCCGAGGTCGCGGCGCGCTTCACCCTCGACGCCATGCCGGGCAAGCAGATGGCGATCGACGCCGACCTGTCGGCCGGGCTGATCGACGAGCAGCAGGCCAAGTCCCGGCGCAAGCAGCTCGAGGACGAGAGCTCGTTCTTCGGCGCCATGGACGGCGCCTCGAAATTCGTCCGCGGCGACGCCATCGCCGGCCTGCTCATCACCTTCATCAACGTCATCGGCGGCATCATCATCGGCGTCGCCCAGCATGGCGTCAGCTTCTCGCAGGCCGCCCGCACCTACACGCTGCTGACGGTGGGCGACGGCCTCGTCGCCCAGGTCCCGGCGCTGATCGTCTCCACCGCCGCCGGCCTGCTGGTGTCCAAGGCGGGCGTCTCCGGCTCCGCCGCCAAGGCGCTGACCACCCAGTTGGCCAGCATGCCCAAGGCGCTTGGCATGTCGGCCGGCGTCATGGCGCTGATCGGGCTGATGCCCGGCATCCCCATGCTGCCCTTCCTCGGCCTCGCGATCGGCGCCGCCCTGCTGGCACGCCATGTCGACAAGCTGCGCAAGGTTGCCGACGCAGTCGCCGCGACGGCGGCCGCCGCCGGCCCCAAGGCCGAAGCCGCCGCCCGCGAGGAGACGATGGCGGACGTGCTGCGCATCGACGAGCTGAAGATCGAGGTCGGCTACGGCCTGCTGCCGCTGGTCAACTCCTCCGACGGCAGCGACCGCCTGACCGAGCAGATCAAGGCGCTGCGCCGCACGCTGGCCTCCGAGATGGGCTTCGTCATGCCGTCGGTGCGCATTCTCGACAATGTCCAGCTCGAGGCCAACAGCTATGTGGTGCGCCTGAAGGAGGTCGATGCCGGCCAGGGCCAGGTCTATCCCGGCCAGTTCATGGCCATCGATCCCGCTGGCGGCATGATCCAGCTGCCCGGCCAGCACACGATCGAGCCGACGTTCGGCCTGCCCGCGACCTGGATCGATGCCTCGCTGCGCGACGAGGCGCAGATGCGCGGCTACACGGTGGTCGACGCCGCCACCGTGATCTCGACGCACCTGACCGAGATCCTCAAGGCCAATGTCGGCGAGCTGCTGTCCTATCCCGAAATGCAGAAGCTGCTGCGCGAGCTGCCGAAGGAGCACGCCGACCTGGTCAAGGAGCTGGTCCCGGCGCAGGTGCCGATGACCGCGGTGCAGCGCGTCCTGCAGCTGCTGCTCGGCGAGCGCGTCTCGATCCGCGACCTCGGCACGATCCTGGAGGGCATCGCCGAGGCGGTGAACATGACCAAGAACCCGCGCGACATCGCCGAGGTCGTGCGCCAGCGCCTGGCTCGCCAGCTCTGCGCCCAGCACGCCAACATGCAGGGCCAGCTGCCGATCATCACGCTCTCGCCCAGCTGGGAAACCGCCTTCGCCGAGGCCATTGTCGGCCAGGGCGACGACCGCCACCTCGCGATGCAGCCCTCGCGCCTGCAGGACTTCGTGCTCGCCGTGCGCGACCGCTTCGAGGACGCCGCCCGCCAGGGCGAGATGCCGGCGCTGGTCACCTCGGCCTATGCGCGGCCCTTCGTGCGCCAGATCATCGAGCGCTTCCGTCGCGAGACCCCGGTGCTGTCACAGGCCGAGATCCACCCGCGCGCCCGTCTGAAGACCGTCGCCAGCGTCTGAGCCTGGGGCCTGGCGACCCCTGAGAAGAGCGTCCTGAAGGTGAAGGGGCGGATGCTGATGAGCGGTGACTGCGAACAGTCCCATCCTTGCCCGTCCATGTCAGATTTGATATATTCAGATGTAGTCGATCGAGATCCTCAATGACGCGGTGAAGGCAGAGCTGAACGCTTTGCCGGCCGACCAGATCGCACGCTTCCTGCGGATCGGCGACCTGATTCAGACCTTGGGGCTTGAACGCGTCGGCGAGCCCCATGTGAAGCACATTGAGGGTCCGCTTTAGGAAATGCGCATGAAGGGCCGGGATGGCATCTCCCGTGCCCTTTACGTGGTGGCAAGGCCGAAGCGGGTTGTCGTGGTCCGGGTCTTTGTCAAGAAAACGCAGAAGACACCGCGTCGAGAGATCGAGCTTGCCTTGAAGCGAGCGGAGGACGTGCAGTGGCCAGGTTCGATGACATGAAGACAGAGCTTCTGACGCGCGCTGATGTTCGCGC
>JBMOJG010000040.1:0-9937 GCA_049316925.1 Alsobacter sp.
GATGCCGAACAGGAACATGCCCGGCGCGACAATGAAGATCGCCACATAGGGCGACATGCCGAAAAAGAAGAAGCACGCATAGGTTGCGTACATCGCGATCATGATGAACTCGCCCTGGGCGAAGTTCACGATCCGCACCACCCCAAAGATGAGGTTCAGCCCGAGGCTGACGAGGGCATAGATGCCACCGAGCAGGAGGCCCGAGAGGAGCACATTGAGGAAAGTGTTCACAACTCGGGCCTTTCGCTGTCCCGGTGGCGGAGTGTCAAAGTCCGCCCGTCACTTGGCGCGCGGAATGTTGACGAGGCTGGTGCCGGCCATGGCCGCATCGGTCGGGAACACCGTCACGGTCTTGCCGCCCTGCCACTGCACCATGTTGGGGATGGCGCGCTGGTTCTGCATCTTGTCGTCGAACTTGACGCCGTAGCCGTTGGTGTAGGTCTTCAGCGGCTTGTCGGTGGCGGCCGCCGCGGCGCGCACCTTCTGCATCTCCGGGCCGCCGGCCGCGGTGAGCAGGTCGCGCAGGATCATCATCTCGGTGAAGGCGCTGAGGCTCTGCGGAGCGACGGGGTCGCGGTTGTACTTGGCCTTGTAGGTCTGGACGAAGGCGGCCGCGCCCGGCGCGAAGGCCTCCGACAGGTCGGCGTGCGGGTAGCCGACGACGAACACGCCCTCCATGAAGTCGCCCAGCGCCTCGCGGAAGTCGGCGCTGTCGCCGGTACCCAGCAGCATCGCCACCGGCGGCTTGAAACCCTGGTCACGCATCGTGCGCAGCAACAGGGTGTTGTCCGGCACATAGCCCGTGCCCACCCAGATGTCCGGCTGGGCGTTGCTGGCGCGCAGGATGGCGTCGTTCAGGTCGATGGCGCGGAAATTGTGCGAGCCGACGCCGACGACCTTGGCACCGGCGGCCTCGAGCAGCCGCTTCTGCACCTGGGCGATGGAGGTGCCGTAGATCGTGTCCTCGTGCTCGATCCAGACCTTCAGCTCGCTCGGCTTCTTGTTCAGCTTGGGCGCGATGAACTCGACCATCGCCTGCACGGAGCGCTCGGCGAAATGCGTGGCGTTCGGTCCGCCGCGGATGAAGTTGGGCAGGCCGCGCTCGGTCAGGTCGCTGGCGAGCGCCATGGCCTCGAAATAGATCTTGCCGTGGCGCGCGGCGGCGTCGCTCGCCGCATTGGCGACGGCGCTGATATAGGTGCCCATGAACAGGTCGACCTTGTCCTGCGACACCAGCTTCTCGACTGCGGCGATGCCCTGCTGCGGGTTGCCGGCGTCGCCGCGCACGATCACGAGCTTGCGGCCGCCGATGCCGCCGGCGGCGTTGATCGCCTCGACGCCGAGCTCGAAGCCGCGGGTGGCCTCGTCGCCATACTGTGCGAGCGGCCCCGAATAGGGGTTGATGGCGCCGATCTTGATCGGCTCCTGCGCCTGCGCCAGTCCAAGTCCGGCCGCCATCGCGGCGGCGGCAAGCACGGTTCTGCGTGTCATCGTCATTGGCAGTCCTCCCTGTGGGCCGGATCTCTGACCGGCCTTGAGCCCAGTCTATCCGGCCGCGTTGCCGCGGTCGCGTTCGATCCATGTCACGAGCCGGCGGATGCCCTCCTCGAGGCCAACCTCCGGCACCCAGCCGAGCAGCCTCTCGGCCTTGTCGCGCCGGTACAGCAGCGACGCCGTCGTGGTGAAGCGCACCCGCGTCGGATCATCGCGATATTCGGGCTTCACCGGCGATCCGGTGATGCGCAGCAGCGTCGCCACGACCTCGTTCAGGGTCTCGTCGCGGCCCGACACGATGTTGAAGCTCTCGCCCGACACCGCGCTCGTCATCGCCAGCACGTTGGCGCGCGCCACGTCGCCCACATAGATGTAGTCGTGCACCTCCGAGCCATCGCCCGGCAGGACCGGCGAGCGTCCGCTGCGGATCGCGTCATAGGCCTCGATGATGTAGAGCGCATTGACGCCGCGGTAGTGCTGGCGCTCGCCATAGACGGTGGAGTAGCGCAGGGCGACATAGTCGAGCCCGTGCTTCTGCCGGTACAGCCGCAGCAGGCTTTCGCCGATCGCCTTCGAGGCGGCGTAGAGCGCGCCGGCCGGCTGCAGCCCCTGCCAGCCCATCGGCCGGTCCTCGGAGAAGCCGGGCGTCTCGTCCTGCCCGTACACGGCAACCGAGGACGAGAACACCACCTTTCGCACCCCCCTGTAGCGGCAGGCCTCGACCAGATTCTGCATGCCCCGGACGTTGACGTCGAGGCCGAGCGACGGGTTGGCCGCCAGCGGGATGGTGAGGAAGGCTGCCACGGCGAACACGCCGTCAGCGCCCTCGAAGGCATCATAGAGCTCGTTGATCCGCAACAGGTCGCCGCGCACCAGCCGGACCCGCGGATCCTTCAGCAGCGGCTCGACGATCGCCGGCGTTCCCAGCGAGAAGTTGTCGAACAGGGTGATCTTGCCTGCTCCCTCGGCCAGCAGCCGCTCGGTGATGTGCGAGCCGATCAGGCTTGCACCCCCGGCGATCACATAGGACTTGCCCTGCGCGCTCATGCGGTTGTCTCCCCCGTGCTTGCCGCGTCTTCAGTGCGCCGGTGGCGCTCCTGGGCGGTCGCCGCCTCGTCGACCGCCAGCCCGCCGGCACCGATGGCGAGATGGACGCCATAGTCGCGCAACGCCACGCCGGCACTGACAAACCCATCGACCACGTCGCGCAGGACCCGCGCCGGCTCGCGCGTCAGCGGGTCGCCCCAGCCGCCCCCGCCCGGCGTCGCCAGCCGCGCGGTATCGCCCGGCCGCATCGCGACGCCTTCTTCCTTGGTGACGTGCAGCGGGATCTGCGAGACCCCGTCGACCGTGAATTCGACCTGGGCCAGCGCTGCCGGCAGCCCGCCATGCAGGCCGTAGGGCGGGTAGATGCCGCGATCGCCGAGCACGCTGGAGACGGCGTTGCCATTGGTCAGGGTGACGTCGAACTCGACGCCGCATCCGCCGCGGTTGTAGCCGGCGCCACCCGAATCCTGGCGGATCCGGTAGTAGCGGAAATGCAGCGGGTAGAGCTGTTCGAGCAGCTCGATCGGCGATGTCCGGGCGGCCGAGATCGGCGCATTGCCGTTGGTCAGGCCGTCGCAGACCGGATGGCCGCCAAAGCCGCCGCCACTGAAGCGGAACATGATGTAGGGCGACGCCCGCTGGGTGTCGTAGCCGCTGATGGTGAAGCTCGCCACCGAGCCGAAGCAGGCGGCCGGAACCCGGTCGGGGATCGCCTGCGCCAGCGCGCCGAACACCGCGTCGACCACCCGCAGCGACACCTCGGCGGAGGATCCTGATACCGCGCGCGGGAACTTCGCGTTGAGGAAGGTCGTCTCCGGCGCGATCAAAGTCACCGGCGCGAAGATGCCGGCATTGATCGGCACCTCCGGGAAGACGTGCTTCAGCGCCGCGAACACCGCCGCGAAGGTCGCCGAGATCGAGGCGTTGAGCGGCCCGCGGACCGGCGGGCTCGAGCCCGAGAAGTCGAGGATCATCTCGTCGCCGCGAACCGTCAGCTGCAGCGCCACCGTGATGGGCTCCAGCACGATCCCGTCCGAGTCGATCTGGGCGCTGAACCCATAGGTGCCGTCCGGAATGGCCGCGATATGGGCGCGCATCTGCCGCTCGGACCGGGTCCGCAGCTCCGCCGTGTAGGCCGCGACCTCCGTGTCCCCGTACTTGTCGAGCAGCGCCCGCAGCCGCGCCTCGCCGACGTTCAGCGCCGCGAACTGCGCCTGCAGGTCACCGCGGCGCTCCTCGGGCAGGCGCATATTGGCGAGCAGGATCTTGAGCAGGTCCTCCTGCAGCACGCCCTTGCGGCAGATCAGCGCCGGCGGGATGCGGATCCCCTCCTGGATGATCTCGGTCGCCTTGACGCCGAAGCCGCCCGGCACATTGCCGCCGATATCCGTCCAGTGGCCGCAATTGGCCAGGAACGCGAAGCGCTTGCCCTTGTAGTGGAACGGCCGCACCAGCTTCACGTCCATCAGGTGCGTGCCGCCGCAATACGGGTCGTTGAGGATGACGACATCGCCCTCCTCGAGGTCCGGATAGGCCTCGATCGCCGATTTCACCGCGTACTGCATGACGCCGACGAAAATCGGCAGGCCGGTGTCGCCCTGCGCGACGATGTCGCCCGTCTGCGGATCATAGATCCCGTTGGCGCGGTCGCGCGCTTCCGACATCACCGGGTTGAAGGCGGCCTTCTCCAGCGCCAGGTCCATCTCGTCGACGATCTGGCGCGTCGCGTTCTGGATCACCGCGAGGGTGGCGGGGTCGAAGACGCGGCCGCTCATGCCGCCACTCCGACAAGGAGATTGCCGCAGTCGTCGAGCGTCACCGTGGCGCCAGGCGTGATCACGCTGGTGGTATCGAGCTGGTCGACGATGGCCGGCCCCTCGAGCACCGCGCCCTCGGGCAGCCTTTCGCGGGCATAGATCGGCGCCGTGACGCGGCCGCCCGGGAACCAGACCGAGCGCTCGCCGGTCATCGCCTCTGCCACGCTTGCCCGCCGCTCGCCGGTGGCGACGATGCGGCGCAGGTCGAGCCGCGGGCGGATGCCGACGACCCGGGTGCGGATGTTGATGATCTTTGCCCGGAATCGCACGAGATCGATGCCGAAGCGCGTCAGATAGGCGTTGCGCAGCTGGTCGCGCAGCGACGCGACGTCGAGCTGGTCCGGATCGAGCACGACGCGCAGCGAGTAGGTCTGCCCCTCGTACTGCATGTCGGCCTCGTGGCCGACCTCGATGTGCTCCACCGGCACGTCGTCGGACCGAAGCCTGTCCTCGCCGGCCGCGCGCTGCGCCTGCAGAACGGCGGCGATCTCGCCCTCGGTGATCTTGTCGACCGCGCGGCTGACCGTCTGCACGAAATCGTGCCGCACATCGGCGACGATGCAGCCAAGCGCACAGGTGATGCCCGGCACATACGGGATCAGCACACGCGGCACGCCGAGCTCCGCTGCGAGCTCGACGCCGTGCAGCGGTCCCGCGCCACCGAAGGCGAACAGCGTGAAATCGCGCGGATCATGGCCGCGCTGCAGCGACACCAGCCGGATGGCGCCTGCCATCTTGTCGTTGACGACCCGCAGCACGGACAAGGCGGCCTGCTCGGCATCAAGGCCAAGTGGCGCGCCGAGGGCCGCGAATGTGCCCCGTAGCGCCACCATGTCGACCGCACCGGCGACGCCCAGCAGATGGCTGGACGACAGCCGGCCCAGCAGCACATTGGCGTCCGTCACGGTCGGCAGCGTACCGCCGCGGCCATACGCCATCGGCCCGGGGGTCGACCCGGCGCTGCGCGGCCCGACCTGCAGGATCCCGCCGGTGTCGACCGACGCGATGCTGCCGCCGCCGGCGCCGATCGTGTGAATGTCGATGATCGGGATGCGCAGCGGCACGCGGAAATCGAGATCGCGGTCGCTGGTCACGATCGGCGCGCCGTCGACGATCATGCCGACGTCGAAGCTCGTCCCGCCCATGTCGCAGGTCATGACGTTGCGCAGGCCCGCCTCGCGGGAGATGGCCGCGGCAGCGATCACCCCGGCGGCCGGTCCCGACAGCACGGTGGAGACCGCATGCGCGCAGGCCGCCTCTGCCGACATGATGCCACCGTTCGCCTGCATGATCAGCAGGTCGCGCGGCACGCCGCTGTCGCGCAGGTCCTGCCGCAGCCGCGACACGTAGCGGTGAATCTTGGGCTGGATATAGGCGTTGATCGCCGCCGTCCCGAAGCGCTCCGTCTCGCGGAATTCGCCCAGGATCGCCGCACTGGTGGTGATGTAGGGATTGTCCCAGACGCGCGCCGCGATGACGGCGGCCTGCAGCTCGTGCGCCGGGTTGGCATAGGAGTGGATGAAGGCGATCAGCAGCGCCTCGCAGCCCTGGCGCTTCAGCTGCTCTGCCGCAGCCAACACTTCTGCCTCGTCAAGCGCCGTCACGACCGCGCCGGTGGCGTCAAGCCGCTCGGTCACCTCCAGGCGGTTGCGCCGCGCGATCAGCGGCTCGAACGTGCCGTAAAGACCGAACAGATGCGGCCGCTCGCGCCGGCCAAGCTCGACAATGTCGCGAAAGCCGCGCGTCGTGATCAGCCCGCAGACCGCGCCGTTGCGCTCCAGCGTCGCGTTGGTGCCCACCGTCGTGCCGTGCACCAGCCACGAGATCGCCTCGAGCGACACGCCGGTGGCGCGCAGTCCGGCAAGAAAGCCGACGGCCTGGTTCTGGGTGGTCGACGGCACCTTGCTGAGGCGCACGGCGCCGGTGCCGGGCTCGATGCTGATCGTGTCCGTGAAGGTCCCACCGACATCGACGCCCACCTGGACGGTCATCGGCGCAACCGGACGGCGGCGGGCGGCAGGCCGGGACACGGCGCGATCCCGCACGAGCTGGACTGCCGCAGCGCAGCCTTGTCCGTGAGGCCCTGGATCCCTGCCGCCATAGCGTCCCACCCCTTGTGGTACGTTTGTATACCGAAGAATTCTCGGGATACAACCGCGTCGTAAGGGCATTCGCGCACAGTGGTTTGCGATAGAGCGCGCTGACCGTGCGAATGAAGGCGCAGGCAGGGAACCCGAACGACCCAGACGTGTCAGCCTCCGGCATCGAGCCGGCGCCGCCTGCGCAGCAGAAAACCGTTGCGGATATGGGCCCGGGCGGCTGTCTCGGCCGCGCCGGCGTCGCGCGCCACGATGGCGGCGACGATGCGCTCGTGCTCGCCCCTGGCGGCGTCCGGCCGCCCCGGCGCCGTCAGCGTCGTCGGACCCAGCAGGGCAAGCGAGTCATGCAGCGCCTGCAGCGTCTTGAGCAGATACCGGTTGTGTGCCGCCACGTAGATGGCCTCGTGGAAGGCGCGATTGAGGCGGTAGAGCGCCACCCCGTCGCCCGGCGCCGGCGCGGCGCTGGCGGCCAGCTGCACGAGCCGGTCGATGTCGCGCTCGGTCGCGGACTGCGCGGCAAGCCCCGCAGCCGTCCCCTCCAGCACCTCGCGCATGCCGTAGAGCTCGGCGACCGCATCTTCGTCGAGCGAGGCGATCACCAGCCCGGCGCGCGGCAGCGTCTCGACCAGCCCGTCGAGCTCGAGCCGCGCCAGCGCCTGGCGCAACGGTGTCCGGCTGATGCCGAGCCAGCTGGCCATCTCCGCCTCCGGCAGCCGCCGGCCGGTCGTCAGCCGCCCCTCGACGATCGCCTGGCGGATGCACGCGTACGCATAGGCCCCGGCGGAATAGAACCGCGTCCGGTCGAGGTCCGGCAAAGGCGAGCCGGGCACCGGCACCGTCATGGCAACGGCCTCGCAGGGATGGTGAGGGGCAGCAGCTGACGGCCCCGGACGGAACCGGCAAGAGGCAGATGGCGCAACGGAACAGTCTCGGGCTTGGCCGCGCGGGCCCGCATGAAGGTGCGGTGACGCCGCCCGCAAGGCAAGCCCGGCTGCATCCCGGACGGATGCGTTTCAGGGTGTGAGCTGTGGACGGCGGTGCGAACCGGCAAGGCCGCCGGCGTCAGCCGGTCAGCCCCGCCAGATGCAGCCCCACGCCCGCCGCCGCGCAGGCCGCCAGCACTGCGATCACGCCCGCCTTGAAGCGAAACACCGCCAGCACGGCTGCGACCGCGAGCGCCAGCGCCCACGGATCGACGCTGGCCAGCACCGGAAAGTCGAGCTGCAGGCCGAAGCGCGACACGGTCACCGTCTGGCGGAACAGGGTGTGGATGGCAAACCACAGCGCCAGGTTGAGGATGACGCCCACGACCGCGGCGGTGATCGCCGCCAGCGCCCCGGCCAGCCCCTTGTGGCCGCGCATCCGCTCGACGAAGGGTGCGCCGAGGAAGATCCACAGGAAACAGGGCGTGAAGGTCACCCACGTGGCGAGCAGACCGCCAAGAACGCCGGCAAGCATCGGCGGCAACCCGCCGGCATCCCGGTATGCCGCAAGGAAACCGACGAACTGCAGCACCATGATCAGCGGACCCGGCGTCGTCTCCGCCATGCCGAGCCCGTCGAGCATCTCGCCCGGCCCGAGCCAGCGGTAGGTCTCGACCGCCTGCTGCGCCACATAGGCCAGCACCGCATAGGCGCCGCCGAAGGTGACCATCGCCATCTTGCTGAAGAACACGGCGATCTGGCTGAACACATGGTTGGGGCCGAGCGCCAGCACGAGTGCCACGACCGGCACCAGCCACAGAACCAGCCAGAGACCGGCGACCCGCAGCGTTTCCCCCGTCGCCGGGCGTGCATGCGCCGGCAGCGTGTCACCGATCAGCGCCGGGGCGGCCGGGCCGGACCCGGACGGCGCGTGCCCGGCTCCCGGCGCGAAGGCCGGCAGGCCGGCCGCGGCGCCCGCATAGCCGATCAGCGCCGCCATCAGGATGATGACCGGGAACGGCACCGCGAAGGCGAAGATCGCCACGAACGATGCGGCCGCCAGCACCCGCATGGCGCGGCTTGGCAACGCCCGCCGGCCGACCCGCACCACCGCCTGCAGCACGATGGCCAGCACCGCCGCTTTCAGGCCGAAGAACAGTGCCGCCACGATGCCGACACCACCGAACGCCGCATACACCATGCTCAGCGCCATGATGGCGACGGCACCCGGCAGGATGAACAGCACCCCGGCGACGATCCCGCCCCGGGTGCCATGCAGCAGCCAGCCGATATAGGTCGCGAGCTGCTGCGCCTCGGGTCCGGGCAGCAGCATGCAGTAGTTCAGCGCGTGCAGGAACCGCTTCTCCGACACCCAGCGCAGCTCGTCGACGAGGATGCGGTGCATCATGGCGATCTGCCCGGCCGGTCCGCCGAAGGACAGCATCGCGATTCGCGCCCAGACGCGCGTCGCCTCGGCAAAGCTCGGATAGGGCGGAGGCTCGGGAGCGTGCGCGGTGACAGGTGTCATGGCTGCGTCCTTGGATGGAGAACAGGGACGCGATGCTTCGGCTGCCGCCTCGCGGGGGGATCGCAGCCCCCGATGCACCCAATGACGGGAGGACGCGGGGTCCTGTCAAGCGCTAGCCAGCGCCGAAGCCGGCCCGCTCGAGGCGTACGATGGCGAGATCCAGTGCCGACAGGAAGGCCGAGCGGTCGCGCGGCCCGAAGGGCGGCGGGCCGCCCGTCACCGCGCCGGCGGACCGCAGCTGGTCCATCAGGTTGCGGGTCGCCAGCGCCATGCCGATCGACTGCTCGCTGAACGCCTTGCCGTTCGGCGCCAGCACATCGGCACCGGCCTTGACGCAGCGGTCGGCGAGCGGAATGTCGCTGGTGATGACGACGATGCCGCGCCGCGCATGCGCGGCGATCCAGTTGTCGGCGATATCGGGTCCTGCCGGCACCAGGATCCGCACGATCAGCGGATCGCGCGGCACCTGCATGAAGCTGTTGGCGACCACATACGCCATGGCCCGGTGCCGGCCGGCAACGCGGTAGACCTCGTCCTTCACCGGGCAGGCATCGGCATCGACCAGCACCGCGATGGAACGGTCAGCGGCGGGGCCCGGCGCTGCGGACGGGACGGTGGCGTCGGTCATGGCCGGGTCTAGCCGACGAACAGCGGCACGGGCCGGAACGTGGTGACGTCGACAAGTCCGATATCGGACATGCGCAGTTCGGGGATCACCACCAGCGCCAGCAGGGAGTGCTGCATATAGGCGTTGTTCAGCGTGCAGCCGCAGGCGCGCATGGCCTGCACCATGGCGTCGGCCTTGCCGGCGACGATCTCGGCCCGCTCATCCGACATCAGGCCGGCAATCGGCAGCGCGACCAGGGCGAGCTCCTGCCCGTCGCGGATCACCACGATGCCGCCGCCGACCTCCGCCAGCCGGTTGGCGGCCTGCGCCATCGCCGCGCGCGAGGTGCCAACCACGATCATGTGATGGCTGTCATGCGCCACCGTGCTGGCCACCGCGCAGTCGCCGCCATAGCCGAAGCC
>JBMOJG010000041.1:0-9930 GCA_049316925.1 Alsobacter sp.
ACTTCAACTCGGAACGCACCCTCGTCAACAGGCTGACATTCAAGGAGCGCCGAACCGTCGCGCTGGCCGAGTGGCGGCACCTTTGCTCGGCCTGAGGAATTCCGGGGTCGGCCAGTTCCTGAGCCTCTTTAGTTTTCTCTGACAGCACCTATGTGACCCCTGACGGGTATCAGCGGCAGAAGTCTGCGCAGCCAATTGTCCAGAACGGTCGTTCGGCCCGCGGTCCGGGGACAGTTGGCCTTGCTTTGCGGCCCGGCAGATCAGCAGGAACCGGTTCGACCCACTCCCACCAGCCATGGGCGCATTGCGATCGGAACGCCATCTGGTCGGCTATCGACGTGTTGTGACCCGCGAACGCATTGTCGAGAGCGGCGCAGCAGTCTCGAATGCGCAGATCATTCGCGTCACTTTGGTCATTGGCATAGTCGTAGAACGCCTCAGTGAAGGTCTGCATCTCCAGGGCGATATCCAGATAGTCGCTCCGCTCGAGCTGCCAGGCGTCCATCCATTCGTGGACGACGGTTGCAACAGCCTGCTGCCTTGGCTGGTCCTTCACCTTGTGGGCGGTGGTGACCATATGGCGCATCAACTCGGCGCGCGCGTGCAGCCGACGCGCTTCCCGTGCGGTGTCTTGCATGCGGGCAACAGCGGCTTCGGCGTCGAGGCGGAGGGCTTCGATGAAGTGCGACATGGCAACTTCCTATCAGGGCAGGTGTGCGAGACGATCGATCATCCGGTCGAACAGCTCATGCGCAGCGACCGTGGCGATGACATGGGCGTTGGCCTCACGTTTCAGGCGACCATGCCAGTCGATCGTGGTGCGCCCGCGCAGCGGCCCGTCCGCGGTCTCGATGGCGACGAAGCAGTCGCGACCGTCGAACAGCTCCGGCCAGAGCAAATAACCGATCACGCAGGGGTCATGCATAGGGTGCCCCGCTGTGCCCAGATTTCCAGGACGTGGCCGGGTCAGCATGCCGTGGACCGTCTGGCCGACCTTCGTGCCAAGCGACTGGATGCGCGCAATCTGATCGTGGCTGACGATCGCCTGAAGGGTTACGCCGAGACCAAACATCACGATCGGGCGGCCGACAGAGAAGACGACGGCCGCGGCGTGGGGATCGACATGGATGTTGAATTCCGCCGCAGGCGTGATGTTGCCGAGACCGATGGCGCCGCCCATCAGCACGATGCGACGGATCTTCGGCAGGATGTCCGGTGCCAAACGGAACGCGAGCGCAAGGTTGGTCAGCGGCCCCAGAGGGCACAGCGTCATGCTGTCAGCCGGCGCTGCTCTGCAGAGATCGATGATCGCCTGCACGGCATGGCCTGGCGCGACCGAGCTCGACGGTGGCGGGAGATCGGAACCGGCGAGCCCGTCTGGTCCACAGACGAACGCGGCCGTCTCCAGCGGGAAGACAAGCGGCTCGTCCGCGCCCCGATAGATCGGCGCCTGCGCGCCGGCTATATCGCGGATGCGCAGCGCATTGATGGTTGTTTGCGTAACGGCAACGTTGCCCGCGACGGTCGTGATGGCCTGCAGGTCGAGCGCGTCAGGGCATGCAAAGGCCAGCAACAGGGCGACGGCGTCATCCTGTCCGGGATCGGTATCGATGATGATCGTGGTACGTGGTGGGTCAGTCTGCACGAGGGTTGCCCACCATGATCATGTGAGCGAGGTCATCAGGCTGCAGCATGCCGAGCGGTTGATCGGCGATCTTTCGTCCTCCCCCCATGATCACCACGCGGTCGGCGAGGGCAACGACATCGCGCATGTTGTGGCTGACCAGGATGACGGTGCGTCCATCTTTCTTCAGCTTCAGGATCAGCTCCAGGACCAACGCGCTTTCCTTGACACCAAGCGCGGCGGTCGGCTCGTCCATGATGATGATCTCGGCGTTCCAGCGCAGGGCACGCGAGATGGCCACCGCCTGGCGCTGCCCGCCGGACAGTCGCTCGACCGGCCGGGTCATGTCCGTCACGGCGGCGGAGAGTTGCGACAGGTAGCGCTGCGACTCGGAGATCATCTTTGCCTTGTCGAGAATCCGCAGGAAGGGGAACAGAAGCGGTCTCGTCAGCTCGGAGCCCATGAAGACATTCTGAGCAACGGATAGACGGGGGGCGAGCGCCAGGTCCTGGTAGATTGTCGCCACACCCTGTTTCAAGGCGTCATGGGGGGACGCAAAGGTGACCGGTTTGCCCCGCAGGGCCAGTGTGCCCGACGTTGCGTCCTCGGCGCCGGAGATCACCTTGATCAGGCTCGATTTGCCTGCACCATTGTCGCCGCACAGCGCAACAACCTCACCGGCAAAGATATCGAGATCGACCGCGCGTACGGCGACAACCGGGCCATAGCTCTTGCCAATGCCGCGCAGGGACAGGAGGGGAGACGATGGGCTCAATCCGGTCATGGCTGGCTGAGGGTCTCGCAGATGCAAGACGGCCTGACGGCATCCCACGACAGCAAGTGTCGGAGCGCCCCGCCGTGACCGCTTACCGTTTATGGGGGCGCTCCGACGCCTGGGCTCGCCTGACGCCGGAGCGGCTGCGTCGATCTTCCCTTACTTCAGGAACTTGTCGACGTTCGTCTTGTCGACCAGCACCGCTTCCGTGAACAGGTAGGGTCCGGTGGAAACGGTTTCTTTCGGCTTCTTCTCGACGACGATGGTCTGAACGGCGTCGATGGCCTGCTTGCCCATCTCTTCGAACGGGATCATCACGGTGGCCATGAATGTCGAATTGGGATCGGCGATGCGGGCATAGGTTTCCTTGCCGCCATCGACAGAGACGAGGGGGATCTGACCCTTCTTGACGCCCTGAGCCTGCAGCAGGTCGTCGATGATGTAAGCCTGCCCATCGAAGGACGCCCAGATACCGTTGATCTTGCCCTGGTTCTGCAGGAGCAGGGCCTGCATGCCGGACCGGACATCGTCACGCCAGCTCTGGGTGCGGGCCATCGAGAACTTGCCGATTTCCTTGACGGCCTGGTTCTCCGACAAGACGACATCGAGCAGCTTGCCGCGAATGCGCGAGGCTGCGTTCAGATCGAAACGGGCCGTGACGATGTTGCCCTGATAGCCAAGCTGCCCGAACAGATAGAGCGCCGCTTCGGCTCCCACCTTGTACTCATTCGTCTGAATGTCGAAAAGCGCGTGCGGACTGGCGCCCGACTGGACTGTGATGACTGCTATCTTGGCGTCCTTGGCCGCCTTGAACTGAGCATCGGCCTCGACCGGCTTGCCCATGGCGATGATGATCGCATCGACCTTTTTGGCGATGAGCGCATCAAACTGCTCGGCATGCCTGGGCAGCGACCCCTCGGAGTTGAGCAGCGTGACATTCCAGCCCTTCGCCTTTGCGGCGGCCGCGGCAGCGTTGGCAACACGCGCATGGGTTTCGGACGAGAACTGGAAGCCGACGATACCGACTTCGAAGGCGCTGGCCGGCTGGCCGAGCAGCACGAGCGCGCCTATCGCCACGAGTGTTTTCTTCAGTCCAACCATGATGTCTCTCTCCCCTCGATCGTGTTGAGCCTCTAGACCTTGAAGGCCGCCTTCTTCATGGCGCTCGCAGAGAACGCGACCGACCCGATGATGATGATGCCGAGAACGATATCCTGAACGTAGTAGGGCGCGCCCAGCAACACGAGTCCATTGCCAAGCACCTTCAGAACCAGCGCGGCGAAGACCGTGCCGGGGATGTTCGGCTTGCCTGGTTCAAACATGGTCATGCCGAGCAGCACGGCTGCGATGGCATAGAGCAGGTAATCTCCTGCCATGTTGGGGGCGGCTGACGACAGGTTGGCCGCAAGCAGAACGGCCGTGATCGCCGCCATCACGCCGGCCAGCAACAGGCCAATGCGTTTCATGCGCGCGGTCGCGATGCCCGCGAGGCGTGCGGCCTCGTCTGCTTCGCCGGTTGCGGTCATGTGCGCGCCGGTCTTCGTCCATTTGATGAGCCCGTAGGCAAACAGCGTTGCGCCAGCCATCCACAGCACGAGATTGGGTATCCCGAAGCTGTAGCCCCGAGCCAACCCTGTGAATCCTGTTGGCCAGCGGCCGACGAAGGCGACGCCCTGGGTGATCATGAAGGCGAGGCCTTTTGCGATCGCCGCTGTGCCCAGCGTCATGATGAGCGAGGGGACGCGCAGGACCGTGACGCCGAAGCCGTTCAGCAGGCCGAGCGCGATCCCCACTGCCAATGCGGCGCTGACCGCGACGGCTGGCGGGTACTGCGCCTGCACGAACCAGCCGCAGACCACGGCCGCAAGGCTTGCCATTTCGGCAATCGAGAGATCGAGTTCTGCAACGGTGAAGGCCAGCGTGAAGCCGATCGCGAGAATGGCCAGGAAGCTGGTGTCCTTCAGCACGTTGATGATGTTCAACGTGCTCGCGAAATTGGGTGCGAAGGCAAGAAAGAAGAGGATCAGCAGAAGGCCGGCGAAAGCCGTTCCGTACTGGCCGATCAGGCTCCTAATGCGAAGGCCGGCCATCGTCACTCCGTCCGGGCGAAGGCAGAGATCGGCGACAAAATTTCAATGCCGCCAGTGATGGGGATTAGCGCTCCCGTGACGAAAGCTGCAGCAGGGGACAGCAGAAAGGCAATGACGTTGGCCACATCCTCAGGCCTGCCAAGGCGTCCGAGCGGAGTGCGCGCAGTCGCCCCCGCGACGAGGGCTTCGAACTCCCTGGCGAATCCGTTCCTGACCATCGGGGTATCGATGATGCCCGGCGCAACCGCATTGACGCGGATCCCGTGGCGGCCAAGTTGCTGTGCCATGCCATAGGTCAGCGTGGCAACGCCGCCCTTGGCGGAGCCGTAAGCGAGATTGGCCCCGCCATTGGCATGCGCGATGGACGAGATGTGCACGATGGCGCCCCCCTCGCCTTGCGCGATCATTTGGCGGGATGCGGCCTTCGCCAGACGAAACACGGCCGACAGATTGATGTCGACAAGATCATCCCACTCCTCATCCGCCATCTCGACCATCGGTACCGGGCGAGAAGCGCCGGCCCCCGTCACAAGGTTGTCGAGCCTGCCGAAGCGACTGACTGCAAGATCGACGAGCGCCGCGGGTATGGCGCGATCGCGCACGTCACCGGCCAAACCGACGGCTTCTCCCCCTGCTGCCTTGATCTGATCTGCGACAGTATCAATTCCGTCTTGGTCGAGACCTGAGACAACTAGTCTGTGCCCCGCGGATCCAAGCAGCTTCGCGAGGGCGCTGCAGATGCCGCCCGACGCGCCGGTGATGAGGGTGACGTTGGCAGAGGCGACCTCCATACCCCTTCAAGCCATCATGCGCGGGACAAGGGCCCACGACAGAGCGCGCGGACGCATCGGATCGCAGGCCACCGTGGTATCAGCCGCGCCGCGCGCGAGTGCGATCCAGCCGCCCGGCACAGCCTCGGCATTGTAGCGCCATGCGTCAGAAGGATTTGGCCCACCACACACTCTCTCAGGGGTCATGTGATGCGTCGATCCCTACTTGCCATCTGAGCGTGCATGAATGCCAAGAAGATGATCCGGATTAAGGGCCAGCCTGGCAAGATCGGATGAGATCGGAGACAGCGCTGCCTCGGTTCGGCGGTAGAGCGCGAAGAGCGTGTCATAGGTCGCATGCCGGGTCGAATCAGGCTCGAAACGACGGGCGATCGTGACCAGACTGGCCTGTGCCTCGGCAAGCGATGCAAAACGGCCCAACCCAGTCCAGGCCACAATCGCTGCTCCCAGAAGTCCAGGCTCCCTTGCTGCGCCAACAACGATCGGCGTCCCGCAGACATCCGCCTTGATCTGGCTCCAGACCGGGTTGGCCGCCGCACCGCCGCCAAACCGGATTTCTTGCGCGGGTCTTCCAAGCGCGGCTTCGGCCCGCTCCAGGACGATCCTGTTCAGGAAGGCGACGCCCTCCAGCACTGCAAAAGCGAGGTCTGTCGCGCGATGACGTCGGTTGAGACCGACGAAGGCCCCGCGCAAGTCCGGGTTCCAGTAGGGGACACGTTCGCCCTGCAGATAGGGGAGAAAAAGGAGCGGCTGCGGGTCTCTATGGCCTGCGAGCAACGTTGCCATCGCTTCACCGATCGCGCCGGGGTCCACGGTTGCGCCGGTGAGCGCGACAAGCCATGCGACCGTGTCGGCGCCATTCTGGCTCGGGCCGCCGAGTTGCCAGAACCCGCGCCAATCAACTGTGAGGAGCCCCTCGGCTTCAGCAAAGGTGTCGCTGATCATGCCGAGGACTTCTGTGGTTCCCGAAATGTTATATGCGTACCCGGCACCGAGCGCGCCGAGACCGACGACAGCCACCCAGGTATCATTGGACCCGCAGAAGACCGGCGCGCCCGCCAGACGGTCGAGCGGCGCCGGCAGCCCCGACAGGACGTTACCAACACTCTGCTGCGGGTCGACAATCGACGGGAGGACAGTGTCCGCGACAGCCGCCGCCGACAGCGCGTCGACCCCGTCATGGCGTTCACGACAGGCCAAGAGCCGGGCCATCGAGACCGGATCCGAGGCTTGCTGCCCGGTGAGCAGATAGTTCAGCCAGTCCTTTGGCTCGAGCACGCAGGCCAGGTTGCTGAAATTCGCGCTTTCTTCCTCTCGCAGCCAGGCAAGTCGTGCAAGGGGATGAAAGGCATTCAGGTTACGGGACTCGGGATGGCTCCCCATCGCCTCTCTGAGCCGGGCGGCTGCGGCCTCCGCGCGTGTGTCCTTCCAGGTTATTGCTGGACGCAGCTGGCTGCCATCAAGCGCTACGAAGACTTGCGTGCGGGTGATGCCGCAGATCGCGATGCCTTCGACGCCGGCAAAGAGTCGAGGCTCTGCCTTGGCCAGCTGGGCTGCACTTGCAAGCAGAATGCTCCACCAGTCCCAGGCATCGATTTCCGACCAGCTCGTTCGATCGAACAGCACTGGGCCGACCGTCGCACAGTCCGCTCTGATGGCGCCTGTTCGATCCACCAGAGCGGCGCGGAAGCTCGTGCCCCCGAGATCACAGACAAGAACGACGCTCACAAGTGGGTCCCGCTGCTTCGACGCCAGATCATGTGACGGTATACGTCGCCTCGAACCGGTGCTGTCAGACTAAACGAAAACGTTGTGAAGCGGCTTCCAACTTTGACCCTACCAGATGAGTGGCTTAATCCGCTGAAATTGCGAGGAAATTTGACGATTTGAAGGGTCATAGCCGACTTCCAATCGTGACCCCAAACCATGAGCCAATAGGCTCGTGAAATCAATGTATTCCTCCTAGGACGATGGGGGTCAGGGTTGGACGCCGGTTCACAAACTTGGAGCGCACCCTCGTCACCAGGCAGACATTCAAGGATCGCCGAACCGCCGCTCTGGCCGAGTGGCGGCAACTCTGCCCGGCGTGAGGAATGCTGGGGTCGGGCACTTTCTGAGCCTTTTGCGTTTAGTCTGACAGCGCCCCTATCCCGGGGGCTGTCAGCGTTTCCGTGACGATGCCCAGCTGAAACCGGGCCGGGGGAGGGTCCTTTCGCAGCGCTGCAGGTCCACCGTTACCCGACAGCGAGTCCCAGCCGCGTACGCAGAATGCGGGCGATCAAATTACCCAGCCACGAAATGCAAAAAATGATCAAGATGTAGATTGCCGCCGTGGCGGTCAGGATCTCGATGGGCTCGTAGTAGCGGTTTACGATTTTCTGACTTTGGAACATCAGGTCGGCGACCGTGATGACCGAAACGAGCGTGGACGACTTGATGATGACAGCCATCTGGCTGATGAGCGCCGGTGCTGTTGCCAGCAACGTCTGCGGCAGCATGATGCGGGCGAAGATCCGCGGCGGAGACATGCCCAGCGAGGCTGCTGCTTCGGTATGACCGCGCGGGATCGCTTCCAGCCCCGCGCGGAAAGTCTCGGCAAGGTAGCCGCTGGACTGCAGCCCGAGCGCGACCCATCCCGCCGTGAAGAAGCTGGTCGGCCACCCGAAGATCTCGGGCCAGACATATGTGACCCAGAGCAGTTGCACGTAGATCGGAGTGCTGCGGAAGAACTCGATCAGCCCGATTGCGATCGGCCGGAGCGGGGCTACGTAGAGGCGCACCAGACACAGCGCGAGCCCGCCGACCACTGCAGCAATGAAGGCGTAGCAGCAAATCTCGAGCGTCACGAGAAGGCCGTCCAGCAAGTTGACACGCTGGTTCCAGACGAGCTTTTCCCAGTTCCCCATGGTGCCGCTCTCAGATCGGAACCAGGCGGCGCCAGCGATCTGCCAGAGCCCGGGCGAGACTTGCTATCGCGAAGATCACGGCGAAGTAGGTCAGCGCGGCGCCCGTGTAGAGCGGGATCGGACGCATTTCCTGCTGCGTGACCATCGTCACCCGGTACATGAGATCCGGGACCGCGATCAGCGATACGATCGACGTCGCCTTGAACAGGGAAACGAAGTTGTTCATGGCTTCCGGCAGCATGCGCCGCACGACCTGCGGCAAGAGAATGCGCCGGAGGATCAGGAATTCGGACATGCCCACGGCACGTCCGGCCTCGATGTTGCCTCTCGGGGTCGCCAGGAACCCAGCCCGAAAGGTTTCAGCGAGATAGCCGCTATAGACCAGTCCGAGCGCGATGACGGAGGACAGAAACGGATCGAACTCGATGCGCCTGGAGAGTGCCGCTCCGATCAGCAGTGGCACCACAAGATGAACCCAGATGAGCATCACGTAGTCCGGCGCATTCCGGAAGATTTCCACATAGGCGGTGCCGAGGGCACGCAGCGGCCAGGAACGGCTCATGCGCAGCAGGCAGGCTCCCAGGCCGATCAAGAGGGCTGCGACCGCCGCACAGATGAAGATGCCGGCGTTGAACCAAAGCCCGGCGAAGAGGATGGCGCGGTATTCCCAGAACAGGCTGAGGTCCAGAGTCTGGCGAAACCAGTCGCTCACGGACGGGGCCCCGTCAGGTACTTCGACAGGAACTGGCGGCATCGCTCAGAGCGGGGGTACGAGAACAGCTGCTCGGGCGGTCCTTCTTCCTCGATCAGGCCGTCATGCAGGAAGAGAACGCGATCGGACACCTCGCGTGCAAACTGCACCTCATGGGTCACCACGATCATCGTCGTCCCCGCCCGCGCAAGCTCGCGCATCACTCCGAGCACCTCCTCCGTCAGCTCCGGATCGAGCGAGGAGGTTGCCTCGTCGAACAGCAGCACCTTCGGGCGCATGGCAAGAGCCCGTGCGATCGCGACCCGCTGTTGCTGGCCGCCCGAGAGGCGTGCCGGATAAGCCGTTTCCTTCTCGGTCAGCCGCACCTGGGCCAGGGCTTCGCGGCCCAGCTCGATCGCCTCCTTACGGCTCATGCCCCGCACGTGGATGGGGGCCTCGATGACATTGCCCAGCACGGTCATGTGGGGCCACAGATTGAACTGCTGGAACACCACTCCGAGGTCGCGCCGCATCAGGTTGATTTCGCTCAGTGGCCGGGGCCGCATCCGCCCTTTCGCATCGAGGCGTGATCCCAGCGGCTCTCCGTCGATGTAGATCTCGCCCGACGAAGGCACTTCAAGGTGGTTGATGCAGCGCAACAGTGTGCTCTTCCCTGACCCACTTGCACCGATCATGCTCACGACGCTGCCGCGATGGACGTCGAAGGATACACCCTTCAGCACCTCCGCCGATCCGAAACTCTTGTGGATTTTCTCCACACGGATGGTCGGCGGCGCATTCATGAGCTGCAATCTGGATCTGCCGGACGGGCAGCGACACCCCCTCCGATCTTCGTGACAAGGAGACAGAGACGAATTGGCCCCGGTACCCGATCGAGCGGTGGGTGCGCCGCGATCACGCCCAAGAGGGGCGCGCGAGCTGGGGTACGATCTTCCCGCACGGAAGCCACCGGCGCCCTGCTGCTACCCATCGCTGCGAAAACCGTAGGCCTGCGCGGCGTGCTCAGGCGTCATCTTGCCTTCGGCGAGGTCG
>JBMOJG010000042.1:0-9916 GCA_049316925.1 Alsobacter sp.
GATCCACGGATAGGCCGGCGCGAGCGGCATCTCCAGAGCGGTGATGATGCCCGTGGTGCCGTAGGCGCGGTTGACCTTCTGCGCCGCGTCGCCACGCAGCTCGATGACGCGCGGCTCCTCCTCCACCGTGACGACCCGGGCGGCGATGATATTGCCGGGCTCGCGCAGGCCCCCATACGTGACCGAGCCGACACCGCCCGACCCGCCGGCGACGAAGCCGCCGATGGTCGCGGTGCGCTTGGTCGAGGGATGCAGGCGGATCTCCCAGCCCTGCGGCCGCAGCTCCGCATCCATGTCGTGCATCTTGGCGCCTGCGCCGACGCGCACGAGCCCGGGCTTCACCCATTCGATCGCCGTGAGCGCCGTGAGGTCGAGCAGCACGCCGCCCTCCAGCGGAACCGCCTGGCCGTAATTGCCGGTTCCGCCACCGCGTGGCGTCAGGGGTACCCGGTGGCGGGCGCAGGCCGCTGCCGTGCGGATCACATCGGCCTCGTCGCGCGGCGCCACGATGACGTCGGCCGACTTGCCGTTGAGTTCGGCGTTGAGGATCGGGCTGTACCAGAAGAAGTCGCGCGACCGCCGCCGCACCACCGTCGCCTCGGTGATCACCGGCACGTCACCCAATTCGGCCAGAACGGCGTCGAGGGCGGCAGAATGAACAGGCTTGGCGGCGGCGGCGGTCATGGCAGGCTCCTCGAGGCCCCTGGCGGATGCGGGTAGGGCAGCAAGAAGCGTACCCTCGCCCGGACGGTGGACGGAAGGGCCTCCTCGCCACATCGGCCGCTGACGTGCCGAAATTCCGGGCTTATGCTCAAGGATCAGCCACGGCTGCGGGAGTGTCCCCTGATATTCCACGGCGGGCGGAGCGGCACGCGGGTTGCAGCGGCCCCGACAGGGTCCGGGAATTGGACAGGGAGGTCATGATGACGGGAACCAAGTATCGCATCGACCGGCGCGCCGCGCTGGGTCTGCTGGGCGGCGCAGCGGCGTCTCCGCTGCTCGTGCCGGTCACCGGCGGGCGCGTCAACGCGCAGACGCTCGACAAGGTCAGCTATCAGACCAACTGGCGCGCCCAGGCCGAGCATGGCGGTTTCTACTACGCCGTCGCCCATGGCATCTACAAGAAATTCGGCATCGATGCCGACATCCGCATGGGTGGGCCGCAGCAGAACCCGTCGCAATTGTTGCTGGGTGGCCGTGTCGACATGATCATGTCGAACAGCTTCGAGGCCATCAACTATGTGCGCGAGGGTCTTCCCTTCCTGTGCATCGGCTCGATCTTCCAGAAGGATCCGCAGGTCATCATCTCGCACCCCGACGTCGGCCACGACAGCTTCCCGGCGCTGAAGGGCAAGCCGATGCTGGTCGCCGCCGGCGGTCGCACCAGCTACTGGCCGTTCCTCAAGGCGAGGTTCGGCTTCACCGACGAGCAGCTGCGGCCCTACACCTTCAACATGGCGCCCTTCCTGGCCGACAAGCAGGCCTCGCAGCAGGGCTTCCTCAGCTCCGAGCCGTTCGCCATCATGAAGGCTGGCGTCAACCCGGTCGTGCACCTCATTGCCGATGCCGGGTTCGAGAACTACCAGACGACCATCAACATCTCGCGCAAGATGGTCGAGGAGAAGAAGGACGTGGTGCAGCGTTTCGTCAGCGCCTCGCTGGAGGGCTGGGCGGCCTACATGAAGGCTGGCCCCGACATCGCCGCGGCCAACGCGCTGATCAAGAAAGACAACCCGGACATGGACGACGAGAAGATCGCCTATGCGATCAAGGTGATGAACGAGCGCGGGATCGTCAATTCGGGCGATGCCCTGACGCTTGGCGTCGGCGCCATGACGGAGAAGCGCTGGAAGAGCTTCTACGAGACCATGGCGGCGACCGGCGCGTTCCCGACCGGTCTCGACGTCACCAAGGCCTACAGCCTCGAGTTCATCAACAAGGGCATCGGGAAGGCATGATCGCGTGTCCGCTCCGCTAGTCCTGGACGGCACCCCGGCAACGCGGCCTCTGGTCCGCATCGCCGGGGTGTCCAAGCAGTTCGGCAACGGCACGCTCGCGGTCCGCGACGTCAATCTCGACCTCGCGCAGGGCGAATTCGTCAGCCTGCTGGGACCGTCGGGCTGCGGCAAGTCGACGCTGCTGCGCATGGTGGCCGGCCTCGGCGCGCCCAGCGCCGGCAGCATCGACTGGCCGACGACGACCTATGATTCCGCCGGCCGCCCCGAGCGCGATCTCGGCTTCGTCTTCCAGGACCCGACGCTGATGCCCTGGGCGACTGCCATCGCCAACGTGATGATGCCGCTGGTGCTGAAGTCCATGCGCAAACCCGAGGCCGAGGCCCGCGCCGCCGAGATGCTGGCGCTGGTCGGGCTCAAGGGCTTCGAGAAGTCCTACCCGCGCGAGCTCTCCGGCGGCATGAAGATGCGCGTCTCGATCGCCCGCGCGCTGGTGACCCGGCCGCGCATCCTGCTGATGGACGAGCCCTTTGCGGCACTGGACGAGATCACCCGCCACCGCCTCAACGATGATCTTCTCGCGCTGTGGTGGCAGAACCGCTTCACCGCCGTGTTCGTCACCCATTCGGTGTTCGAGTCGGTCTACCTCTCCCAGCGCATCGTCGTCATGGCGGCGCGGCCCGGCCGGGTCATGGCCGACCTCGAGGTGGACGCTCCCTATCCGCGCGACGATTTGTTCCGCACCTCGGCCGAGTACGCGCATCTGTGCCGCGTTGCCTCCGAGACCCTGAAGAAGGCCATCGCCCTGTGAGCGACACCGTGCTTCCCGTCCCGCATGACGGCACCGATGCGGAGGCGCGCCCCGTCTTCGCGCAGGAGCGCCGGATCCTCGGCCTTGCGGCGAGCACCTGGCCGGGGATCCTCGCGCCGCTGGCTGTCGGCATCCTCGGCCTGGCCGCATGGGAGATCCTCGTCCGCGTCTACGCGGTACCGTCCTACATCCTGCCGGGGCCGCTTCTGATCGCCCACACGCTGGTGCAGGACTGGGGAACGCTGTCGGGTGCGCTGTGGATCACGCTGCGCATCACCTTCGCGGCGCTGATCGCCGCCGTCACCCTGGGCGTTGCGCTGGCCATCCTGTTCACCCAGTCCAAATGGCTTGAGAAGTCGCTGTTCCCCTACGCGGTGGTCCTGCAGGTGACGCCGGTGGTGTCGATCGCGCCTCTTATCATCATCTGGGTCGGCGATCTGACCTTGTCCCTGCTGATCTGCGCCTGGCTGGTGGCATTTTTCCCGATCCTGTCGAACACGATCCTCGGGCTGAACTCGGCCGACCACAATCTGGTCAACCTGTTCCAGCTCTACGGTGCCAACCGCTGGCAGACCATGCGCTACCTGAAGCTGCCGGCAGCGCTGCCCTATTTCCTCGGCGGCCTGAAGATCTCCGGCGGCCTGGCGCTGATCGGCGCCGTCGTGGCCGAGTTTGTCGCCGGGTCCGGCGGCAACGCCTCGGGTCTCGCCTACCGCATCCTCGAGGCGAGCTACCAGCTGAAGATCCCGCGCATGTTTGCCGCATTGGTGCTTATCTCCGGCTCCGGCATTGCCATCTTCCTCGCCACCAGCGCCGTCGCCCATCTGCTCCTGCGCCGCTGGCACGAGAGCGCCGTCAAGCGGGAGAACTGAATGGGCACCGGCTTTTCCGCGCCGCCGCCCGGGCCGCGCTACGTCCTGCGCAACGCGTCGCTGCCGGCCGTCCTGGTGGCGGGCGTCACCCTGCCGCCGCGCCGCGATCCCGGCTGCGTGGCCGCCGACGTGCTGGTCAAGGACGGATCCATCGCCGCGCTGGCACTGCCGGGTGCGTTGCCAGACGACGTGCCGGCCCTGGATCTCGACGGCGGCATGGTCTGGCCCGGCTTCGTCGACGCCCACACCCATCTCGACAAGGGCCATATCTGGCCACGCCACGCCAATCCCGACGGCACCTTTCCGGGGGCGCTGGCAGCGGTGATGGCCGACCGGGACGCCAACTGGACGTCTGCCGATGTCGAGGCCCGCATGGATTTCGCCCTGCGCTGCGCCTATGCGCACGGCACCGTCGCGATCCGCACCCATCTCGACAGCCGCGACGCGCAGACGGCGATCTCCTGGCCGGTGTTCGCCCGCATGCGCGAGGCATGGGCCGGCCGCATCGACCTGCAGGCCTCGCCGCTGTTCGGCATCGAGATGGTCCTCGACCCCGGCCATATGACGGCCGTGCTCGACGCCGTCAGCCGATCCGGCTCGACGCTTGGCGCGGTGACCTACCCGCAGCCGTCGCTGGAGACGGGCATCGAGATCCTGTTCCGCCTCGCCGCCGAGCGCGAATGGAACCTCGATTTCCACGTCGATGAGACGATGGATCCCGGTGCGGCCTCCCTGCGCCTGATCGCCCAGGCGGCGATCCGCCACCGCTTCGCCGGCCGCATCCTCGTCGGCCATTGCTGCTCGCTGTCGACCCAGGGCGAGAGCGAGGCCGACCGGACCATGGACCTCGTCGCCCAGGCCGGCATCGCGGTGGTGTCGCTGCCGATGTGCAACATGTACCTGCAGGACCGCACCGGGGGTCACACGCCCCGCCGCCGTGGCGTCACCCTGCTGCACGAGCTTGCCGCGCGCGGCGTGCCCGTGATGGTCGCGTCCGACAACACCCGCGATCCGTTCTACGCCTATGGCGACCTCGACCTCGTCGAGGTCTACCGGGAGGCGACCCGCATCGCCCATCTCGACCACCCGGTTGGCGACTGGCCCCGCGCCGTCACCGCAACCCCGGCGCGCGCCCTCGGCCTGCCGGCCGGCATGCTGCGCGAGGGCGGTCCGGCCGACCTGGTGCTGTTTCGCGCCCGCAGCTTCTCCGAGCTGCTGTCGCGGCCGCAGGCCGACCGCATTGTCCTGCGCGCCGGCCTGGCGATCGACACGACGCTGCCGGACTTTCGCGAACTGGACGCCACGCTAGGGCTGGCCTGATCCGCATCAGTCGGCCTCGACCATGGAGGCAACAAAGAGCTCGGGGTCCGCGAAAAACGCGCGCAGCACCCGGAAATGCTCGGTGTCCTCGAGGCGGACGGGCTCGTGACCATGCTTGGTCAGACGAATGAGTGACGCGCCAGGGCAGGCCATGAGCAGGGGCGAGTGCGTTGCCATGATGACCTGGGCCTGTCCAGACGCCTGCATGCTGCACAGCAATTTGAGGAAATCGATTTGCCGGGTCGGCGATAGTGCGGATTCCGGCTCGTCGAAGAGATAGATGCCGCGCCTTTGGCAGCGCTCCTGGAAGAAGCGCAGGAATCCCTCGCCATGGGAGTAGGACAAAAAATCGGGCGGCGGGCCACTGCCGATCGCTGCTTCGTCGAGATATCTGGCAACTGAAAAGAAGCTCTCCGCCTTGAAAAACCAGCCCGCCGTAACCTTGGGCAGCCAGGCTGCTTTCAGCGCCTCGGCGAGCAGGCCACCGCTGCGGTCGATCGCCTTGGAGTGATCCACGGGCCTGTAGCCCTTGCCGCCACCGGCCTCGTCATAGCCCGCAAGCGCGCCGATGGCTTCGAGGATCGTCGACTTGCCGCTCCCGTTCTCCCCGACAATGATGGTGATGGACTGGTCGAAGCGGACCTCGAAGTCGTCGTCCTTGAACAAGGGGAGGCAGAAGGGATAGGCCGACCTGTCGGCAATGAGCGATGGCTCAAGCCATAGCCGCTTGAGAAAAGGCGCTGTGAGGGCTGAGCCCGTGCGCTTCATGGCAAATCTCTTGTCCTTGAAGATGCCAGTCTCGACCGGCCCGCATATCGTCGCAAGTCTTGGGAAACCGCTCAGAACCGCAGGATCATCAGCGCCGCCGGGTCTAGCTCGGCGTCGAAGCTGGAGAGCTCGTAGCGCACACGCGCGAGGAAGCGCTGGCGGGCCGCGAGCGAGGCGGTATCCATCTTGTGCAGGGCGATCCAGCGCGTGCGGCAGTGCGGTGCCACCAGCGGCCTGAAGCCCCGCAGCAGGATGCGCCGGCCCGGCGCGCCCATCACCAGGGTCCACCACCACCAGGGCGAGCCAAGCGTGGTTACCACCGCGATGAAGCGTATATTGGTCAGCACGCGGCCGATCGGCCCGCTGCCCTGCGGCATGGCGAAGGTGGCGTGCGGTACCCACACCCGGTCGAGCCAGCCCTTGAGCATGGCGGGCTGTGCGTACCACCATGTCGGGTAGACGAAAACCAGCCCCTCGCACCAGCGCAGCAGCGCCAGATGCGCGGCAACCGGCTCCTCGTTGGTGCCGGGCGTGTGGTAGCCCCGCCGTTCGGCCGCATCCATCACCGGGTTGAAGCCTTCGGCATAAAGGTCGAGCAGCCGTGCATCGTGCCCGCCGTCCCGCAGCCCCTCCAGCACGCCGTCGCGCAGCGCCGTCCCGAAGCTCTCCTCGCAGGGATGGCAGTGGACGACGAGCACCTTCATGAGCCGGGCTCTGCCAGGCCACGGAACAGGAAGGTCTTGCCGGAGGCGAGGTCGAAGTCCGGGTCCTCCCAGGCGATCATCTTGCCCGGATTGAGCAGTCCCTGCGGGTCGGCCTCGCGCTTGAAAGCGAGTTGCACCGCGTCGGTCTGCTTCATGCCGCCCTCTTCCAGCGTGTAGCGATGCGGATCGAAGATCGGCGCACCCATCTCCTCGTGAATGCGGATGATCTCGGCCAGCCTCTCCTCGGTTGTGAAGCGCACCAGTGGCAGTCCAAAACAGGTGACCTTGCCGTCGAAGCGCACGAATTCCAGATGCGCCGGCACCTCGTCGCCGAAGCGCTGATGGATCTCGCTCACCAGCCGCAGCTGGTTGGGGAAGGGATACAGCACCTGCAGATAGGTGATGGAGGGATCCACCCGCAGCGCGCGCAGCGTCGTGTGGTTCCAGCCGAGCTCGAAGCCCGGCGGCAGCCCTTTCGCATCCTCCGGCGTAAGCCGGTCGCCCCGCATCAGGATCTCGGCCCGGCGGTCGCGTCCGGTCACGGCAACGAGCGCATCGACGGCAAAATCCGCCACGGTGACGATAGCCACGGCCTTGTCGCGCGGCAGGAAGCGGCGGTGGCGGGGGAAATAGTCGTGCGGCACCGGCGCTGCGATCACCGCGAGGTTCTTCAGCAACAGCCCGTCCTGTTCGCCCACCGCGTTGGCATAGGCGGCGGCGGCCTCCAGCGTGTCGAAGCCGACGATCACGTCGACCCACCCGTAGACGGGCGCCAGCGGCACCGACACCTGCGTGATGATGCCGTTGGTGCCGTAGGCGTGGCTGACCTTGTGCAGGTCGTCGCCCGACAGCGCCAGGATGCGGGGGTTCGCCTCCATGGTGGCGACGCGCAGCGACAGGATGTTGCCGGCATCGCGCAGCCCGCCCCAGCGGATCGAGCCGACGCCGCCCGAGCCGCCGGCGATGAAGCCGCCCAGCGTCGCGGTATGGTAGGTCGAGGGATGCAGCCGCAGCTCCTGCCCGCTGTCAGGCCTTGTCTGCTCGTCGATCGCCGCCAGCACGGCACCCGGGTCGGCCACCACCCTGCCGCGCCCGATCTCCCGCACCGTGTTGAAGCCGGAGAGGTCGAGGACGATGCCGCCTGACAGCGGCATGGCCTGGCCGTAATTGCCGGTGCCGGTGCCGCGCGGCGTCACCGGAATGCCGCAGGCGTGGGCCGCTGCCAGCACGGCCAGCACCTCGTCCTCGCTCGTCGGCATCACGATGAGGTCGCCCGTGACTGCGTCGAGCTGGCGCTTGAGCACCGGCGAGTACCAGTAGAAGTCGCGGCTCTTCTGCTTCACCAGTGCGGGATTGTCCTCGACCCTGACCGGTCCGATCCGGCGGCGGAACCCCTCGATGTCGTAGCGCGCCATGCAGTTCTCCTCTTCCCTTCAACAGGCAGGCTTCGTGCCGTCAACGCTGTGGCAGATAGGCCGTGGCCTCGACCTCGACCAGCACCCGCTCGTCCGGCAGCATCGCCGTCACCTGCACGACGGTGCTGACCGGCGGGTCGGTCGGGAAAAACAGCTTGCGGACCCGGTTGTAGGACGGGTAGTCGCGCAGATCGCGGAAGTACTGCACCAGCTTGAACACGTCCGACATCTGCCCGCCGGCGCTTTCGATCGTCGCGCGGATGCGGTCGAGCACGTACCAGCTCTGCGCCAGCATCGGACCTTCCTTGACGTCGACCGACATCTCGCCCGTCCGCCCGAGCAGCACCTGCGCGTCTTCGGGAATGTCACCATAGCCCTGCACCACCATCTGGCGCGCCGGGTCGACGGCGATGATGCCGGACAGGAACACGAAATCGCCCATGCGCTTGTAGGCGGCGTAGCGGGCGAGCGGGGCGGCGGGGCCGGTCATGGGTGCGTCTCCGTCAGGTGATGGCCACGCAGCAAGCCGCGTGCCGGGGCGATTTCGACTGGACAAGCGACGCCCGATGGCGTCGGCTCGCCGCAACAACAGGAGGCGCCCATGATACCCGATCCGTCGCCACGCGCGCTGGCGCTCAAGGTCGAGCTCGAGCATTTCATGGCCGACTGCGTGCTGCCGGGCGAGCACGAGCATGATGCCTTCCTGGCCGGCCCCGACCGCTGGTCGGAATCGCCGGTGCTGACCCGCCTCAAGGTCGAGGCGAGACGGCGTGGCCTGTGGAACATGTTCCTGCCGCAAAGCGACCTCGGCGCCGGGCTCTCCAATCTCGACTACGCCCATCTGTGCGAGATCGTGGGGCGGGTGCCGCATCTGGCGCCCGAGGCCTGCAACTGCTCGGCGCCGGACACCGGCAACATGGAGGTGCTGGCCCGCTACGCCACGCCCGAGCACCAGCAGCGCTGGCTCGTGCCGCTGCTCGCCGGCGAGATCCGCTCCGCCTTCTGCATGACCGAGCCGGACGTCGCGTCCTCGGACGCCACCAACATCCGGACTGCCATCCGCCGGGACGGCGACGACTACGTCATCAACGGCCATAAATGGTGGGCCTCGGGGGCTGGCGACCGCCGCTGCAAGATTTTCATCGTAATGGGCCAGTCCGATCCGGAGGCGCCACGCCACCAGCGCCAGAGCATGATCCTGGTGCCGCGCGACACGCCCGGCGTTACCGTGGTGCGGTTCCTGCCCGTGATGGGGTTCGACCATGCGCCGGAAGGCCACTGGGAGGTGCGGTTTGACGATGTTCGCGTGCCGGCCGGCAACATGCTGCTCGGCGAGGGGCGAGGCTTCGAGATCGCCCAGGGCCGGCTCGGGCCGGGGCGGATCCACCACTGCATGCGCCTGATCGGCATGGCCGAGCGGGCGCTTGAGCTCATGGTCCAGCGCACACGCAGCCGCATCGCGTTCGGCAAGCCGATCTCCGACCAGGGCGTGGTCCGGTCTTGGATCGCCGACTCGCGCATGGAGATTGAGCAGGCACGTCTGCTCGTGTTGCGTGCGGCCCACATGATGGACACGGTCGGCAACAAGGTGGCGCGGCGCGAGATCGCCATGATCAAGGTCGTGGCACCCCGCATGGCGCAGCGCGTCATCGACCGTGCCATGCAGGCCTTCGGCGGCGGCGGCGTCACCGACATCTCGATCCTGCCGCACCTGTGGGCCATGGCCCGCATCCTGCGCCTGGCGGACGGGCCCGACGAGGTCCATGCCGAGCAAATCGCCCGGATGGAAATCGGCCGCAGCGTTTAGGCGTCTCGTTCAGGCGGCGACGGCGGTGCGGCGTCCGGCGCGCAGCATCAGCCAGGAGACGATCGACACCGTCACCAGGTTCCATGCCAAGCCGTTGGCAAAGGCGGCCTGGTAGGTGCCGGTGAAATCGAAGATCGCGCCCGACAGCCAGCCGCCCAGCGCCATGCCGAACAGTGTCGCCATCAGCACCATGCCGACCCGTTCGCCCGCCTCGCCGGCCGGGAAATACTCGCGCACGATGATGGCGTAGCTCGGCACGATGCC
>JBMOJG010000043.1:0-9864 GCA_049316925.1 Alsobacter sp.
CAGCCGGGCCGTCATGAGCATCAGTCCCGCCACGCAGAGCAGACCGGGCAATATGCCGCCGAGCAGAAGCTGCAGCACTGAAACACCGGTGATCGTGCCGTAGATGATGAGCGGGATCGAGGGCGGGAAGATCGGACCCACGATGGCGGACGACGAGGTCACCGCCGCGGCAAATGCGGTGTTGTAGCCCTTCTGCTTCATCGCATCGATCTCGATGCGGCCGATGCCGCCGATGTCGGCAAGCGCCGAGCCCGACATGCCGGCGAAGACGAGGCTGCCGAAGATGTTGACCTGCGCGAGGCCCCCCGGCAGCCGGCCGACCAGCGTGTCGGCGAAACGGTAGATGTATTTCGAGATACCGGCCGAGTTCATCACGCTGCCCACGAAGAGGAACACCGGCACCGCGACGAGCGGGAAAGAATCAAGCGCGTAGAGCGTGCGCTGGGCGAGCAGGTCGACTGGCAGATCGTTCGCCAGGAGATAGACGACGCAAGGGATGCCGATGGCGAGCACCACCGGAAAGCCCAGCACGAAGAGCCCGACGAAAGCAAAGATGACGAGGAAGCCTTGCATGGATCCGGACTCAGGTGAGGGTGGTCTGCTTGTCGTCCGGCCGCCCGCGCGACCAGGTGGTCGAGAGCTGCCAGAGGCTCGCCAGCGAAAGGAGCGCCGCGCCGAGCGCCAGCGGCCCCATGAAAAGCAGGAAGGGAATCTCCATGACCGCCGTCCGGCTGTTGATATTGCGCGCGATGGTGATCGCGCCCGCCGCGGCGAGGAAGGCGAAGAAGAGAACGCCCGATGCTTCGATGCCGAGTTGGAGCAGCCAGCGCGGCCGCTCTGGCAGTGCGGCCTGGAACTCCTCCATGCGGATCTGCCCGCCGTCCAGCGTCACCAGCGCGGCAGCGAGGAAAGTCAGGCAGATGAGCATATAGCGGGCCATCTCCTCCGCCCCGGCCATCGGCACGTCGAAGACGCCGCGAAGCACGATCTGCGCGAAGGGCGTGAGGATGAGGCCAGCCAGCATGAGGCAGGCGAAGGCCCGGAGTGAAAGGATCACGAGTCGCATCGTTCGTCCCCGGGCCGGCGCTTCACTGCACAGCCTGGATCTGGGTGATCAGGTCCTTCCACTCCGGGAAGTCCTTGCCGATCTGTTCCAGCACCGCCTTGCGGAAGGCTCCGACGTCGAGCCCGTCCTTCTCCTCGACGAAGGTCATGCCGCGGCTCTCGAGCTCCTTGCGGACCCGGTCGTTGTTCTCCTTGTCCCAGGCGAGCGTGCGCGCGCCGACCTCGGCCATCGTATCCTCGATGATCTTGCGGTCCGCGGCCGGGATGCCCTGCCAGATCCGTTCGTTGACGAAGACCGAGAGCACGGATTGCATGTGGCCGGTCATCATCACGAATTTCTGCACCTCGAAGAGCTTGAGGTTGAGGATGTTGGGCAGCGGGTTCTCCTGCCCGACGACGAGGCCGGTGGCGAGCGCAGTGGCAAGCTCCGAGACCTCGACCGGGGTGGCGATAGCGCCCATGCCGGTCAGCATCGAGGACCAGAGCTTCACGGGTACGCCGCGGTACTTCTTGCCGCGCATGTCGGCCGGGGTCAGCACCTTCTCCTTCGACGTCAGGTGCCGTGTGCCCTGGAAGAAGGAGCCCACGATGCGCATGTTGCCCTTCTCGACCAGTTCCCTGTTGATGGCGGCGAGCGCTGGCGAGACCCTGGAGTCCGTCGCCCTCAGTGAATGCTCGGCGTCGCGGTAGACGAAGGGCGTGTTGAACACCGCCGTGTTGGGCAGGATGCGCGCGAGCGAGGCGAAGTCATGGTGCCCGATCGCGATAGCGCCGGAGCGAACGCCGTCCACCATCTCCGCAACGCCGCCGAGCTGCGAATTCGCGAAGACCTGGATCTCGACACGGCCGTTCGTGCGCTCCTTCACGAGTTTCGCCACCTCGTCGGCGTAGAGCGTCTGCGGCGCGTTGGCGACGCCGACATGGGCGTAGCGCAGCCTGATCTGCGCCTCGGCCCCGCCAGTCGCGAAGGGCGCAAGCGCCAAGGCCAGCGCCACGGCCATCCATCTGCGTTTGGTGATCATGTCTTCTCCTCCCCGGTTCGGCCTTTCAGTGGGCCTCGTTGTCCGTCGCCTGCCCGTCATACACCTTGACGATCGCGGTGGTGTCGAGTTCGCCATGTCCGAGATGAGCGAGCAGGCGATAAAGATTGAGCGCCTGGCCGCTCATGGGCGTGGGCGCCTTCAGCGCGCCGGCGAAAGCGCCGACCATCTCGAGGTCCTTTAGCAGCTGGCGCGCGTAACCCTGGGGCGCGAATTCCCGCGCCGCCATGCGCGGATAATTCCGCTGCAGCAGCGGTCCATCAGCATGCCCGCCAGCGAGGCATTCGGGAATCCGCGCAGCGTCGATGCCGGCGGCCTCCGCCACGACGAGCGCCTCGGCGAGCACGGCGTGCGTGCATCCCACGATCATCTGGTTGATCATCTTGGCGGCAAGGCCTGCGCCGGGCGGTCCCATCACGGTGAAGCGTTGCGCCACATCCGCCATCAGCGGCCGTATGATCTCGATGTCCTCGGGCCTGCCCCCCGCCATGACGGTTAGCGTCCCGCCGCCTGCGGCTGGCGGTCCGCCGGAGACCGGCGCATCCACCCAACCGCAGCCCGCCTCCGCGAGCAGCCGCTCCGCGAAGCCGCGCCCTTTCTCGACCGTGATCGTCGAGAAATCGACGAGCACCTGTCCCGGCCGCATCGCCGCCGCAAGCCCGCCCGCGCCGAAGACGACGTCCTCCACGGCGTCGGTCGTCGGCAGGTTGAGGAGGATCAGGTCGGCGTCCTTCGCCGCATCAGCCGCGCCTGCCGCAGCGGTCACGCCGGCGGCCTCCGAAAGCCGCAGTCTCTCCGGCACGATGTCGTATCCGCGCACGGCGTAGCCCTTGCCGACGAGATGGCGCGTCATGGGCAGGCCCATGAGGCCGAGGCCGACATAGCCGAGCCGGGGCTTGCGGTCGGGCTCAGGCATGCCCGCCTCCGATGTCGTAGATTCTCATGGCGTTCCGGGCGAAGAGCGCCTCGCGCTCGTCCGCCGAGAAGTCGGCGACGATCTCCGCGAAGCCACCGAAGATCTCAGCAAAGTTGCCGCAGAGGGAGTCGACCGGAAAGTTGCTCGCGAACATGCTGCGGTCGACGCCGAAGAGGTCGATCGTGGTCAGTACGATTTCCCGGTTCGCGTCCGCCGTCCAGGGTTTGCCCAGCTGCCCGATCCCTGAGATCTTGACGGCGACATTTTGCGCGCGGGCGAGCCCGGTCATCGCCGCACGCCAGCCGGCGATACCCTCCGGCGAGCGGTCGGCCGGGAGGCCCGTGTGGTTGAGGACAATTGGCGTGGACGGAAAGGCGTCGGCCAGCGCCCGCGCCTCGCCGAGATGCCACCACGGCGTCTGCAGGTCAAAGCGAAGGCCCAAGGGCGCGAGACGCGCGAAACCGCGCCGCCAGCCCGCATCAGCCATCGCACCCGCCGGGCCTCCCGGCGCGGCATTGGCGCGCGGCTTATGGCGCACGGAGCGCACGAAGCCCCGCGCGGCGTGGTTCTCGAGCGCGGCGGCGCAATCCGGCCGGTCGAGCCAGGCCTGAGCGACTGCGACGCTCGGCAGGCCATCGCGCGCCCTGACCTCTGCAACCCAATCCATCTCGCCGGCAGGGTCGTCGTCCCGCCATTCCGTCTCAACATAGACGCTCGCCGCGATTTCGATGGGCGCGGCATCGCGGCGATAGTCGACGGGAAGGTAGGGCCGGCGGATCGCGGAATAGTCGCCGTAACGGAAACGGATCGGCGGCTCCTCGCAGAGCCAGGGGTGGTGGCCAAGCCGCGTGTCCCAGACATGATGGTGCGCGTCGACGATACGGCGTGGCGCTGCCGCATGTCCCCCTTCCCGATGATCGGCCCCTTCGTCGACCACCACCGCAGCGCCTCTCAACCCGTCAATTGTATCCTGTATGCAGCATACTTGACGAGATTTCGAATGCAACGGTACTTCTCGGGTTGGGAGAGGCGGTCCCGCGCCAGCGCGGAAACGCCGGAACGACGCCCGAATGGGCTCAGGGAGGATCGACATGCGCTTGCCATCGCTACTGGCCGCAGCCGCGGCCGCATTCGTCATCGCCGCGCCGGCGGCTGCCTTCACGCCGACGAAGCCAATCGAATTCGTGGTCACGGCCGGGGCCGGTGGCGGCACGGACATTTTCGCCCGCACCATCCAAGGCATCATCCAGAAGAACAACCTTGTCCCGCAGCCGATCGTCGTCACGCTCAAGGGTGGGGGCTCCGGCGCTGAGGGCTTTGTCTATGGCAAGACCGGGACCGGAGACGCGCACCGCGTCGTTTTCGGCACATCCAACCAGTGGCTGCTGCCGATGGTCGCCCGCGTCGGCTGGAACCGCGAGGAGCTGACGCCGGTCGCGGCGCTCGCCTTCGACGAGTTCCTGCTCTGGGCGCGGCAGGACGCGCCCTGGAAGACCGGCGCGGAGTTCGTCGCGGCCGCCAAGGCCGGCCAGGTGAAGATGGGCGGCTCGCAGTCGAAGGACCTCGACGAGACACTCGTGAGGATCCTCGAGAGGGCAGCCGGTATCAAGGTGACCTACATCCCGTTCAAGTCCGGCGGCGAGGCAGCCGTGCAGATGGCCGGTGGGCACATTGACAGCAACACCAACAACCCGGCCGAGAACGTCGGCCAGTGGAAGGGCGGCCAGGGCCGTCCGGTCTGCGTTTTCAGCGCCAACCGCCTCGCGGCTGGCCCGAAGGTGACGGATACGATGGCGTGGTCGGACATCCCGACATGCCGCGAGCAGGGCATCCCGATCGACGAGTACAAGATGCCCCGCGCGGTCTACCTGCCGCCCGGCGTCCCGGCCGAGGCCGTCGCCTTCTGGTCGGGCGTGCTGCGCAAGGTCTTCGAGACCGATGACTGGAAGGATTACATCGCCAGGACGTCGCAGTCCGGCACGTTCCTGACCGGCGACCAATTCCGCAAGTTCATCGCCATGGATGAGGATCGCAGCCGCAAGATCTTCGAGGAGCAGGGCTGGCTGGTGAAGTGACACCAGCGCCATGAGCCAGCACGCGCCAAACGGCATCCTTTCCCGCAAGACGGCGGAGATCGGCTTTGCACTGCTGCTGATCGGTTTCGGCGCGGCCATCATCTGGGGTGCGGGAGAGCTCGACACGGGCTGGGGAAGCTCGGGGCCGGAAGCCGGCTACTTTCCCGTCCGCATCGGGCTGCTGATCGTCGCGGCCTCCGGCATCGTGCTTGTCCGCGAGGCCCTGCGGAGCGGGGGTCGTTCGACCCTCGAGCCTGCGGCGGCGCGGAACATGGCGCTCTTCGCGCTGCCCCTGATCGGCCTTGCTGCGGCTGTGCCCGTGATCGGCTTTTACCTGGCGGCGGCGGGCTATCTCCTCGTCGCGATCGGCCTCGTCGGTCGGGCGGGCTGGGGGACGGCTATCTGCGCGGCGATCCTTGCGCCATTCGCCCTTTTCGTCCTGTTCGAGTTCGTCTTCCGCACGCCGCTGCCGAAGGGGCCGCTCGGTCCCCTTCTCCACATGATCTGAGGCGCGCCGCCATGCTCGACAATCTCGCATCGCTGGCGCAGGGCTTCATCGTCGCGCTGACCTGGAAGCATCTGCTGTTCATGGTCGTCGGCGTCGGCTTCGGGCTCGTCGTCGGGGTGCTGCCGGGGCTTGGCGCACCGAACGGCGTGGGGCTGCTCCTGCCGCTCACTTTCGGCATGGAGCCGATCTCGGCCGTCATCCTCCTGACGAGCCTCTACTGGGGCGCGCTGATCGGAGGCTCCACGACCTCGATCCTGTTCAACATCCCCGGCGAGCCATCCTCTGTCGCCACGACCTTCGATGGCTATCCGATGGCCAAGGCCGGCGAGGCGACGAAGGCGCTCACCTTCGCCTTCCTGTCCTCGGGCTTCGGCGCGTTGTTCGGCGTCATGGTGGTGACGCTGCTCGCGAGCCAGGTCGCGCGCTTCGCGCTGCTGTTCTCGCCAGTCGAGTACTTCGCGGTCTTCATCCTCGCCTTCGCGAGCTTCATCGCCTTCGGTGGCGGATCACCGCTCAAGACCCTGCTGTCGATCCTCGTCGGGCTGGCGCTCGCGTCGATCGGCATGGACACGATCTCCGGCAGCATGCGGCTGACCTTCGAGCTGCAGGATCTCGTCCGGGGCGTCAGCTTCCTCGTGGTGGTGATCGGCATCTTCGGCATCGCAGAACTTCTGGAGACGATGCAGAACCCGGTTGCCGCCCGACCGGTCGCCACCGGCATCGATCTCGCCGGCGTCCTGCGCGCCGCGGGGCAGTGGATCGACTATCGCTGGGCGTTGCTTAGGAGTGCGCTCATCGGCTGCTGGATGGGGATCGCGCCCGGCGGGCCGACGGCCGCCTCCTTCATGAGCTACGGGGTGGGCAAGCGCGCCTCGCCGAACGGTCATCGTTTCGGCAAGGGTGAGCCCGAGGGCCTGGTCTCGGCGGAGACGGCGGACCAGGCGGCGGGGTCCAGCGCAATGCTGCCGATGCTGGCGCTTGGTCTGCCGAGTTCCGCCACCGCAGCCGTGCTACTTGGCGGCCTCATGATGTGGGGCATCACGCCGGGGCCGACGCTTTTCACGGAGAAGCCTGACTTCGTCTGGGGCCTCATTGCCTCCATGTATCTGTCGAATGTCATCGCCGTGCTGATGGCTCTTCTGACCGTGCCGATCTTCGCGCGGCTGATGCAGGCACCATTCTCGATCAACGGCCCGCTCATCGCACTCATCTGCGTCGTCGGGGCGTGGACCGTCGCGGGTTCGCCCTTCGACCTCTGGCTGATGCTGGGCTTCGGCGTCATCGGCTATTTGATGAAGGCGCTCGACTACCCGTTGGCGCCGTTGGTGCTCGCCATGGTCCTTGGCGACAGGACGGAGGACGCCTTCCGCCAGTCGATGCTGCTGTCGGGCGGCAAGCTCTCGGTCTTCGTCTCGTCGCCGCTTTCGGCCGCCATCATGGCGCTCGCGCTCCTCTGCCTCCTCGTCCCGCTGGCCGGCCGCCTCAGGCCGCGGCCAGCTCCCGCCGCCAGCTGACGCCGCAACAATCGCCACAGAAAGGCCGTCCGATGCTCGACCGATCCACTCCCCCTCCATCTCGCCACCGCGGTCGGATCGCTTTCGCGATGGGTTGTCCGGCCGGCATCGCGCCGGAGTTGACGGCACGCGCGCTCGCAGACGAAGCGACGCTCGCGGCCGCAGCCATCACCGTCTTCGGCGACCGGCGCGTGCTGGAAGCCGGCGCCCGCGCCGCGGGCGTCACGCCGCGCATCGCGATCCGGACATCCGTCGATGGGCCGGAGCCCGTGCCCGGCGAGGCGGCCTTCGTGGATCTCGGCCATCTCGACCCTGCGACGATCCCGGTCGGCGAGACATCGGTCGCCGGCGGGCGCTTCGCCATCGAGAATTTCCGCCGTGCCATCGCGCGGGCCGCCGCTGGCCAGGCCGAGGTGGTGGCTTGGACGCCGTTCAACAAGGCGGCGATGCGGCTTGCGCATCCGTCCTACGGGGACGAGATCGTCTTCACGGCTGAAGAAATCGGCCACAAGGGCGCGGCCAGCGAGTTCAACGTGCTGCCGAAGATCTGGAACGCGCGGGTCACCTCACATGTACCGCTCGGCCAGGTGGCTCCGCTCATCACCTTCGACACCGTGATGCGGGGCCTCAGGCTGACGGACCAGGCCATGCGCGAGAGCGGCTTCGCACAGCCGCGCATCGCCATCGCGGCACTGAACCCGCATGCCGGGGACGGCGGCAATTTCGGACGGGAGGAGATCGACGTGCTGGAGCCGGTCGTCCGCGCTGCGAAGGCGGAGGGGATCGCCTGCGAGGGGCCCTTTCCTTCCGACACCGTTTTCGTCCGCGCCCGCAAGGGCGAGTTCGACGGCGTGCTCACGATGTACCATGATCAGGGCCAGATCGCGATGAAGCTCATCGGCTTCGAGGAGGGCGTAACGCTGCTGGGCGGCTTTCCCTTCCCGCTGCTGACGCCCGCCCATGGCTCCGCCTACGACATCGCCGGCAAAGGCATCGCACACCCCGGCGCCACGCTGAACGCCATGGCGATCGGGGCGCGAATGGCCGCGGCCCGCGCCGCCGAGAGGAATTGATCCAATGGCCCTGATCCAATCCCGCCCGTATCGCGGCGTCTGGCCCGTCGTGCCCACGATCTTCGACGCTTCGGGCGGCCTTGACCTCGACGGTCAGAAGCGCTGCCTCGACTTCATGATCGATGCGGGCTCGCACGGGCTCTGCATCCTCGCGAACTTCTCCGAGCAGTTCGTGCTCTCGGACGCGGAGAGGGAGGTTTTGACGCGCCTCTGTCTCGAGCATGTGGCCGGGCGTGTTCCGGTCATTGTCACGACCACGCATTTCTCGTCGCGCGTCTGCGCAGCGCGCTCGCGGGACGCCGAGGTCATGGGCGCGGCAATGGTGATGATCATGCCACCCTACCACGGCGCCACCTTCCGTGTGGGCGAGGCGCAGATCACGGAGTTCTTCAAGGTCGTCTCCGACGCAATTTCGATCCCGATCATGATCCAGGATGCGCCAGTGGCCGGTACACCGCTGTCCGCGTCGTTCCTCGCGCGGATGGCGACCGAGATCGCCAACGTCTCCTACTTCAAGATCGAGACGGCAGGCGCCGCCGCCAAGCTGCGCGAGCTCCTCGCTCTCGGTGGAGCTGCGATCGAGGGGCCGTGGGACGGCGAGGAGGCGATCACCTTGATGGCCGATCTCGACGCCGGCTGCGCAGGCGCCATGACAGGCGGCGGCTATCCCGACGGCATCCGGCAGATCATGGACCCGTGGTTCGCTGGCGACAGAGCCGCGGCGCGGGCCGCTTATGCGCGTTGGCTTCCTCTGATCAATCACGAGAACCGGCAATGCGGCCTCATCACCGCGAAGATCCTGATGAAGGCGGGCGGTATCATCGCCTGTGACGATGTGCGCCATCCGCTCCGCCGCCCGCCGCTGCAGGCCGAGGAGGGTCTGCTCGAGCAGGCGCGTGAACTCGATGTGTTGGCGCTGCGCTGGAGTTGACCAGTGCGTCCGCGCCACACAGGATTTGCGGACATGCTCGATGGTGTCAGCTATGGGCGCGACATCAGCGCGCCACCTCGATACGCGCTGCTTTGCTACCAATAGCGTGATGCGCGACCGTATGTGTTGATCCGTTGGACCGTCGGAGGATGGAGTTTCCGGCCTGCTTCAGCACGAATACGATCTGCGCCTCCGAAAACTTCGATGCCCTCATGAAAACCTCCACCTCTTGGTCGGGGGATCAAAAGTAGAAGATTCCAGCCAAAAGCGGTCCGATTCCGCTGGCGCACGTCAGTCGCTGCCTTCTGCCTGAACCCGGAACTTCCACTGCTGGCGCAAAGTGGCGGCAGTTGACCCTTTCCGGGCATTTGCGGTTCGATTGGCTGCTCCGATTGCGGACCTTGGACTGAAGCAGTTGCTCTCCTGTCAATCGGCGTGCAAGACAGATCTTCGGTTGGAGTGCGCCCCTTGAGGCGGACAGGGTGACGATAGGGAATTGACCGGGGAGCCGGGTTTTCGAAGGATGAAAGCCAATGGTCCGAGACCGCACCCACAGCATCGAGTTCAAGCGCCAGGTGGCGCAGGATTACCTGGCTGGCGAGATCAGGATCCCCGCCGAGATGCCGCCGGTAGAGCTTATTATAACATAATTGTCTTGTCGAGAACAGAGCCGGAACAGCCCGTTACTTATGCTGACGCCGGTTCCTGCAAGTACTCAGTGCGAGAAGCGCCGCGCGCCTCC
>JBMOJG010000044.1:0-9786 GCA_049316925.1 Alsobacter sp.
AGGGACTCGTCCTGCTCGCGCCAGTAGAGCGTCGCCGGACGTTCGTCGGTCGACCAGCGAAAGGCATAGAGGTCGCGCCCGTCCGTGAGCGCTGCCGTGAACCGGAGCGCCTGGCCGATTCCGGCATCCGCCATCATGGTCCGGACCCGCGACAGGGTGCGCGCCATCGCGCCGACCGGATCGGCCTCGAGCCCGTCCGCAAAGGCGGCCAGGAAGATCGCCTCGCTATCGGTGGTGCCGCCGCGCGCGCCGTAGAGCGCATCGGGAATCAGCGCCTCGAGCCGCCGGCGCACGCTGTGGTAGCCGCCGATCTGGCCGTTGTGCATGAACATCCAGCGGCCCTGGACGAAGGGGTGGCAGTTCGCCCGCGTCGTGGCCGTGCCCGTCGCCGCGCGTACATGGGCGAAGAACAGGCGCGACTGCACCTGGGCGCAAAGCGACTGGAGGTTTTCGTCCGACCAGGCCGGCCGCAGCTCGCGATAGGCGCCCGGCTCGGCGCGGGTGCCATACCAGCCAATGCCGAAGCCGTCGCCATTGGTGCCCGTCTTCGTTTCCTCGGCGTGCTGCGACTGGTGCACGAGCGAGTGGCACGGCGCGCTGACGAGGTCTTCCAGATAGACCGGGGCGCCCCGGTAGGCGAGAAAGCGGCACATGGCGGGTCCGCATGACGAAACGACGACGACTCATCGATACCACGATCAGCTTGCCGTCGCGGAAGAAAGAAACAAAAAAGCGACCGCATCGCGGGACGAGAAGCCCCGGACCCGATTATACGGTCTTACAACGACCAACCGTCCAAGGCCGTCGTCCGCTGCCCCGCGTCGTCCCGCCCGTTTGCCGGAGAGTCCGCTTGCGCCCGTTCCGCCTGGCCTGTGTTGCCATCGCCGCATTCACCCTCGCGACCCCCGCGTTTGCCGCCGAAGCCCTCGATGGCCGCAGCCTCGGCCTCGTCTGGGCGCTGCCGTTCCTGGGGATCCTGCTGTCGATCGCGCTCGGGCCGCTGCTGTTTTCGCATCTGTGGCATCACCACTACGGCAAGATCGCCGCCGTCTGGGCCGCACTGGCAGTCGTGCCGATGGCGCTCGTCTACGGCCCGTCGGTCACCACGGGAGCGGTGCTGCATGCGCTTCTGCTGGAATACATGCCCTTCATCCTGATGCTGTTCGCGCTGTTCACGGCCGCCGGCGGCGTCGTGGTGGCCGGCAACATTCATGGCTCGCCGACAAACAACACGCTGATCCTCGCCATCGGCGCGGGCCTCGCCAGCATCATTGGCACGACCGGCGCCTCGATGATTCTCATCCGTCCTCTCCTGCGCGCCAATGACGACCGCAGCTCGTGCGTGCACGTCGTCGTGTTCTTCATTTTTATCGTGTCGAACATCGGGGGGTCGCTGACGCCGCTGGGCGATCCCCCGCTGTTTCTCGGCTTCCTGCGCGGCGTTGATTTCTTCTGGACCGGCACGCATCTGATCCGCCAGACTCTGTTCTGCGTCGTGATCCTGCTGGCGCTTTTCTATGCGTATGATTCCTGGCGGTATCGTCGCGAGGCAGAGGCGCGCAGCCGGCGCGACCCAACGCCCGACAAGCGGGTGCGCCTGCGCGGCACGGTGAACCTTGCCCTGATCGGCGTGGCGATTGCCGCCATTCTGGTCAGCGGCCTGTGGAAGCCCGGAATCGAATTCACGATCCACGGCGTCCATCTTCCGCTGCAGAATCTGGTGCGCGATGCCGTGATGGTGGCGGTCGGCCTTGCGTCCCTGGCCCTGACGAAAGCTGAATATCGCCGCGCCAACGGCTTCGACTGGGAACCGATCCGCGAGGTCGCCAAGCTGTTTGCCGCGATTTTCGTGTGCATCATCCCCGTGCTGGCGATGTTGCAGGCCGGGCGCGACGGCATTTTTGCGCCGCTCGTAGGGCTTGTGACACGTCCCGACGGCTCGCCTTCGCCGGTGGCCTATTTCTGGCTCACCGGACTGCTGTCGTCGTTCCTTGATAACGCCCCGACCTATCTGGTGTTCTTCGAGCTCGCCGGCGGCAATCCGCAGGTGCTGATGACCACGCTGGCGCCGACCCTGGCCGCCATCTCGATGGGGGCGGTGTTCATGGGCGCCAACACCTATATCGGCAATGCGCCCAACTTCATGGTCTACGCCATCGCCCGCTCCGCCGGCGTGCCGATGCCGAGCTTCATCGGCTACATGGCCTGGTCGGGGGCGATCCTGCTGCCGCTGTTCGGGCTGCTGACCCTGGTCTTCCTGCGCTGAGGCTGCGCGGTCAGTCCTGCGTCGCGCCGGCGCGTTCCTCCGCCGCGCTCTCGGCGGCGTCGAGGGTCTTCAGCGCCTCGGGATGCGGCATCGAAATGATGTTGTAGCCCGAATCCACGTGGTGGACCTCGCCAGTCACGCCGCCGGAGAGGTCGCTCAGCAGGTAGAGGGCCGAGCCGCCGATCTCGTCGAGCGACACGGTGCGGCGCAGGGGCGCGTGCCGCTTCTGGAAGTTGAACATCAGCCGTGCATCCGCGATGCCGGCGCCCGCCAGCGTCCGCACCGGTCCGGGCGACAGCGCGTTGACGCGGATTCCGGACGGCCCGAAATCATTGGCCAGATAGCGGACGCTCGCCTCCAGCGCCGCCTTGGCGACGCCCATGACGTTGTAGTTCGGCATCACCCGGCTTGAGCCCCCATAGGTGAGCGTCAGCAGGCTGCCGCCCGGCCCCATGAGCGCGGCGGCCCGCTTGGCCACCTCGGTGAAGGAGAAGCAGGAGATCACCATCGTGCGGGTGAAATTCTCGCGCGACGTGTCCGCATAGCGGCCCTTCAGCTCGGCCTTGTCGGAGAAACCGATCGCATGGACGATGAAGTCGAGCCCGCCCCAGGCCTCGCGCAGCGTCGCGAAGGTCGCGTCGACGCTGGCCAGGTCCTCGACGTCGCAGGGCAGCACCAGGCTCGAGCCGAGGCTGTTGGCCAGCGGCTCGACGCGCTTGCGCAGCGCCTCGCCCTGGTAGGTGAAGGCCAGACTGGCGCCGTGCTGCGACACCATGCGGGCAATGCCCCAGGCGATCGAGTGGTCGTTGGCGACGCCCATGATCAGGCCTCGCTTGCCCTGCATCAGGGAGGTCATGCACCGCTCCTGCGGGTTGCGGCGGCGCTCAGGCGTCGAGCCGCTTCATCACGATGGTGGCGTTGGTGCCGCCGAAGCCGAACGAGTTCGACAGCACCGTGCCGAGCTTTGCGTTGTCCACGCGCTTGCGGACGATCGGCATGTCGGCGAAGGCCGGATCAAGCTCCTCGATATTGGCGCTCTCGCAGATGAAGCCGTTCTGCATCATCAGCAGCGAATAGATCGCCTCCTGCACGCCGGTGGCCCCGAGGGAGTGACCGGTCAGCGACTTCGTGGCCGAAATCGGCGGGCAGGCATCACCGGTGCCGAACACCTCGCGGATGGCCTCGATCTCCTTCTGGTCGCCCACCGGCGTCGAGGTCGCGTGCGGGTTGATGTAATCGATCGGGCCCTTCACCGTGGCCAGCGCCTGGCGCATGCAGCGCACGGCGCCCTCGCCCGACGGCGCCACCATGTCGTAGCCGTCCGATGTCGCCCCGTAGCCGACGATTTCGCCGTAGATCTTCGCGCCGCGTGCCCGGGCGTGCTCAAGCTCCTCCAGCACCACGACTCCGGCGCCGCCGGCGATCACGAACCCGTCGCGATTGGCGTCATAGGCCCGCGAGGCAACCGTGGGGCGGTCATTGAACTTGGTCGACATGGCCCCCATGGCGTCAAACAGCACCGACAGGGTCCAGTCGAGTTCCTCGCAGCCGCCGGCAAACATCACGTCCTGCTTGCCGTACTGGATCATCTCGTAGGCATTGCCGATGCAGTGGTTGGACGTCGCGCAGGCCGACGAGATCGAGTAGTTCACGCCCTTGATCTTGAACCAGGTGGCCAGCGTCGCCGAAGCGGTCGACGACATGGCCTTGGGCACCGCGAACGGGCCGATGCGCTTCGGACCCTTGGTGCGGGCCGTGTCCGCGGCCTCGACAATGACGCGCGCCGACGGGCCGCCCGACCCCATGATGATGCCGGTGCGCTCGTGCTGGATTTCGTGCTCCTCCAGCCCGGCGTCACGGATCGCCTGGTCCATCGCCACATGGTTCCAGGCCGTGCCGGTGGCGTGAAAGCGCATGGCGCGGCGGTCGACCAGCGTCGACGGATCAAGGCTCGGCTCGCCGTGCACCTGGCACCGGAACCCGATCTCCTCGTAGCGCGCGGCGTGCGAGATGCCTGATTTCGCCTCGTGCAGCGAAGCCAGGACCTCCTGGGTCGTGTTGCCGATCGACGACACGATGCCCATGCCGGTGACGACGACGCGTCTCATTGGTGCATTCCCTCGTTCGTGGCGCCTGGCGGCTTCAGCTGCTCAGGCCGCCGCGGTCTTGAACAGGCCGACCCGCAGGTCCTTGGCCTCATAGATGCGCTGGCCGTCCGCCTCGAGCCATCCGTCGGCGATGCCCAGCACCAGCTTGGAGCGAAACACACGCTTCAGGTCGACGCCATACACAACCTGCTTCACGGTGGGCAGGACCTGGTCGGAAAACTTCACCTCGCCGACACCCAGCGCGCGGCCGCGGCCTTCGGCTCCAAGCCAGCCCAGATAGAAGCCACACAGCTGCCACAGGGCGTCGAGGCCCAGGCAGCCGGGCATCACAGGGTCGCCCTTGAAGTGGCAGGAAAAGAACCAGAGGTCAGGGCGAACCGAGAGTTCGGCCCGGATGAACCCCTTGCCGTTCGCACCGCCGGTTTCCGACACCTCGGCGATCCGATCGAACATCAGCATCGGCGGCAGCGGCAGCTGGGCATTACCGGGACCAAACATCTCGCCGCGCCCGCACGCCAGCAGATCCTCGTATTCGTAGCTCGCGCGCTGCTGCTTCATGTCCCCCGGGGACTCCGTAACCGCCATGCCAAACCGGGGCGGCACGCTGACGCACCGCCCGACCGGCAGCTTGGTAACACAGCCGCTTGGACTCGGAAACCGTGAACAGAAGCCACCCTCCTCTGCTCCGCCAGGGGCTCCGGAAAACCCCGGGTTGCGGCTGCGGCCCGCGATCCCTATGGTGTTGAGCGAAGCAATTTGCGACGGTTTGAATATCCGCCATGACGGGATCCTTCCAAGTCGCTCCCGGTCGCGCCGCACCCGTCCGCTCGCAGGAGCGGTCGAAGCATTGGCCCGAGCAGAGCGGCTGCCCTTTCCACGATCTGCGCCACCGCCTCAGGCAGGTGGGACTGCGTCCGACGCGCCAGCGCGTCGGGCTGGGGTGGCTGTTGTTCGCCAAGGGTGACCGCCACGTCACGGCCGAGCTTCTGCACGAGGAGGCGTCTCGTGCCCGCGTGCCGGTCTCGCTCGCGACGATCTACAACACGCTGCACCAGTTCACGCAGGCCGGCCTGCTGCGCGAGGTCGCGGTTGACGGCGCAAAGACCTATTTCGACACGAATGTGAGCGACCACCACCACTTCTTCGTCGAGGGTGAGAACGTGCTCACTGACGTCGACGGCCAGCAGGTCGAGGTCTCTGCCCTGCCCGAGCCACCGCCCGGCATGGAGATCGCCCGGGTCGATGTGATCATCAGGCTCCGACGCGCCGGAGCCTGATCACGAGGCTCAGTCGAGCTTTTCGGCCGGATAGGCACCCCAGAGCCTGTCCTGCGGCAGCCAGCCGTCGAAACCCTGGCCCGCGAGCCGGCACCATTTCCCGTTGCACGCCTTGATCGACGCCAGGACGCCGGGCTGGAGTTGCGCCACCACGTCGGCGCGGCCGTCCGGCTTGGCGCTGAGCGGCAGGGTCCCGGTTTTTTCCCACGGGGCTACCAGGGCCGTCCGGCGTCCCGACAGCAGGCTATGCAGCACCCATCCCTCCGCGCCATCCGAATCGCGGATCCGGCGCCAGGTCTCGAACTCGGCCGTAACCTCCACAGGCAGGCCGGCGCGCTGGAACACCCAGGTGGTGCGGTGATCCTTTGACGGGCCCTCGCGCAGGTTCACCCGGTCCGATTTCAGACTGACGAAACGCGGGACCGGCAGTCCCGAGGCCGAACCGGTGGTGACACCATCAGCGGCCTGCCCCAGGGCAGGCGCAAGGGTCATGGCGGCGAGGACAGCCAGCACGGCCAGGGCGGTGCGGCGGGCGGGCCGGCGGTGCGCGGTCATCGTGGCTCCAGCGCTGGTCAACGGTCGCAGGCCGCGGGGCGGGCGTTGTCTTTCCCACACGGCCTCGCTAGAGAGTCCATGTGACGTGAACGCCGATACGCGGGTGAAGGTCTTGTCCCCCGGGCGTCGTTAACGGAGCGTGAAGCGCGGCGTCGCGGCGCCTGAATCGGGTGGAACACCATGACCAAAAGGAAGCCGCTCGTCGTTGTCACGCGCAAGCTGCCGGACGTGGTCGAGACGCGGATGCGCGAACTCTTCGATGCCCGTCTCAATGTCACCGACACGCCGCTGGGATCGGCGGAGCTGGTCGAGGCGGTCCGCACCGCCGACGTGCTGGTCCCCACTGTGACGGACAGGATCGACGCTCCCCTTCTGGCCCAGGCCGGCGAGAACCTGAGGCTGATCGCCAATTTCGGCAATGGCGTGGACAATATCGACGTGCAGTCCGCCCTGTCGCGCGGCATCACCGTCACCAACACGCCGGGCGTGCTGACGGAGGACACCGCCGACATGACGATGGCACTGGTGCTGGCCGTCGCCCGCCGCATCGCCGAGGGCGCCCGCGTCATTCCCGACGAGGCCTGGGCCGGCTGGTCGCCCACATGGATGCTGGGCCACCGCATCACCGGCAAGCGCCTCGGCATCGTTGGCATGGGCCGCATCGGCCAGGCCCTGGCGCGGCGCGCCCGCGCTTTCGGGTTGCAGGTGCATTACCACAACCGCCGCCGGGTCGCCGCGTCGATCGAGGAGGCGCTCGAGGCGACCTACTGGGACTCGCTCGACCAGATGCTCGCGCGGATGGACATCGTCTCTGTAAACTGCCCGCACACGCCTGCGACCTATCACCTGCTGTCGGCCCGGCGCCTCAAGCTGCTGAAGCGCGACGCCATCCTCGTCAACACCGCCCGCGGTGAGATCATCGACGAGACCGCGCTCACCCGCATGCTTGAGGCCGGCGAGATCGCCGGCGCCGGCCTCGACGTGTTCGAGCATGAACCGGCCGTCTCGCCGCGTCTGCTGAAGCTGGCAAGGCAGCACCGCGTCGTCGTGCTGCCCCACATGGGGTCTGCCACCATCGAGGGCCGCACCGAGATGGGCGAGAAGGTTATCGTCAACATCAAGACCTTCATGGACGGGCACCGGCCGCCGGACCGCGTCCTGCCGTCGATGCTCTGACGTGCTCGATCACATCTCCGTCGGCGTGCCGGACATGACTGCTGCGGCGCCCTTCTGGGACGCCGTCATGGCCGCTCTCGGCTACCCGCTGGTTGGGAAATCGGACGTCTGGCGGGGCTATGGCGCCCGTGCCGACGCCGATGATCCGCACCGCACCTATGTGAGCCTCAGGGTCGGGCCGGCGTCTCCCGCAGCCTGCCACTTTGCGTTCAGGGCGGCCGACAGGACCACGGTCGACGCGGCCTGGGCGGCAGGCTGTGCCGCAGGCGGCACGGACGATGGCGCGCCGGGCCTGCGCCCGGCCTATCATCCGTCCTACTACGCGGCGTTCCTGCGCGACCCTGCCGGAACCCGCATCGAGTGCGTCTGCCACCGTCGCGTCTGAAGTCTTGCGTGACCCCCGGCCGCCCCCGTCGGGGACGGCCGCAGGCGGTCTCAGAGGCCTTCGAACAGGGCTGTCGACAAATAGCGCTCGGCAAAGGACGGGATGATCACGACGATCGTCTTGCCAGCAGCCTCCGGCCGCGCCGCGATCTCGAGAGCGGCCGCCACCGCGGCGCCCGACGAGATCCCGACGGGAATCCCCTCGATCCTGGCCAGCAGGCGCGCCGTGTCGAAGGCCGTCTGGTTCCCGACCGTGATCACCTCGTCGATGATGCTGCGATCGAGGACGTCGGGTACAAACCCGGCGCCAATGCCCTGGATCTTGTGCGGGCCGGGCTGGCCGCCCGACAGCACCGGCGAATCCTCCGGCTCGACCGCCACAACCGTGAGGCCGGGACGGCGCGGCTTCAGCACCTGGCCGACGCCGGTGATCGTTCCGCCGGTGCCGACGCCCGAGACGAAATAGTCGATCTGGCCGTGGGTATCGTTCCAGATCTCCTCGGCGGTCGTGCGGCGATGGATGTCGGGGTTCGCCGGGTTCTTGAACTGCTGCGGGATCACCGCGCCGGGGATCTCCGCCTTCAGCTCCTCCGCCCGCGCGATCGCGCCCTTCATGCCCATCGGCGCCGGTGTCAGCTCCAGCTGCGCACCCAGAAGTGCCAGCATCTTGCGGCGCTCGATCGACATGGATTCGGGCATCACCAGGATCAGCTTGTAGCCGCGGGCCGCGGCCACGAACGCCAGCGCGATCCCTGTATTGCCGGAGGTCGGCTCGATCAGCGTCGCGCCGGGTCCGATAACCCCCTGCTCCTCGAGGGTGTCGATCATGTTGACGCCGATCCGGTCCTTGACGCTGCTGATCGGATTGAAGAACTCGAGCTTGGCGAGAATCGTCGCGCCGACGCCCTTTTCCCGCGCGAGGCGGTTCAGCTTGACGAGCGGCGTATCGCCGATCGTGTCGGTGATGCTTTCATAGATGCGGCCGCGTCCCGGTGCGTGAAGCGGGGCGTCGGCGGGCAAGGAAGCGGGCAATGCCATGGGGAAACCTCCGGTTGGCCCGGGTCTCGTCCCGGGCATTATCCTTTGCCTAGCATATTTCACATCGAATGTCGAAGAATACAGAAATTAACATTCTAAATCGTAAAATCAACCACGGGCTGGTGCTCGTCGCTGAACACGTTGCCATCCTCGGCCCGCCGACACAGCTCCTCGACCGTGATGGCGTCGAGTTCCGCCAGGAAGGCGGCCCCGGCGTGCTTCACCACCGGCCCCACCACCTCGTCGACGAGGCGGGATTCCGGGATGGGCGGGAGGGAATCCTCGCCGGTCGACGCCATGGCGGCGCGAACGATATCGCCTGCGGTGATGCGCCGGCGCTCGCGTGCGATCTCGTAGCCGCCGCGCGGCCCCCGCACGCCCTTGAGAATGCCGGCCCGGACCAGCGCCTGCAGCATGGTCTCCAGATGCCGAGGCGGCAGGGTGTGGCGCGCCGACAGGATCTTGGCGGAAACCGGAAGCGGCCGTGCGTGGAGTGCGATGTCGACCACCGCTGCGATCGCCAGAAGGCTTCGCCTGGACAGAAGGATCATGTGATGCCCCGATTGTCGGCGGGCGTCACAGACCCGTCGACCCGAACCCTCCCGCGCCCCGTCCGGTGCCGTCGAGCTGTTCCCGCTCGTCCAGCACCACCCGTGTGACGGGCGCGACCACGAGCTGGGCGATGCGCATGCCGCGGGTGATCACGAAGGGACCGGGGCCGTGGTTGATCAACACCACCCCGATCTCCCCGCGATAGTCGGCATCGATCGTGCCTGGAGCGTTGAGCACGGTGATCCCATGCTTCATGGCCAGACCCGAGCGCGGGCGCACCTGCGCCTCGTGGGTCTCAGGGAGGTGGAGCGCAAGCCCGGTCGGGACAAGACCCCATTTCCCGGATTCGAGAGTGATTTTTTCATTTTCACCGATCGCGGCCATCAGGTCGAGGCCGGCGCTGCCCGCGGTGGCATAGGCCGGCAGCGGC
>JBMOJG010000045.1:0-9768 GCA_049316925.1 Alsobacter sp.
GTGGTGAGCATCATCGAGCCGGAGTTCCGCACCTTCTCGATCAAGATGAACACCCAGCATGGGCCACTCGCCGACCCGAACCTGCGAAAGGCAATCTCCTACGCGTTCAACTACAAGGCTATGGAGGAATCCTCCAGCTATCAGCAGTTGATGGTCGGCCCGCTTCCGCACGGCATTTTCGGCCATGACCCGAACCTGGCGGTGCCGAAGACCGACCTCGACAAGGCCAAGGACTTTCTGTCCAAGTCCAAGGCACCCAATGGCGGCATCAAGCTGACGATGGTGCACGTGTCGGGCCTCGAGCAGCAGCGCCGCTTTGCCCTCATCCTGCTGGATAGCCTGAAGCGGCTGAACATCGACCTCGACATCAAGCCGATGGTATGGCCGGACATGGTTGCGTCCACGGCCTCTCCGGACAGACTGGCGGATTTCTTCCCCGTCTATCAGACCGCGAACTACGGTGATCCTGACAACATTGCCTTCGCCGCCTATCACTCCTCGCGCAACGGCAACTGGCAGAACCCCGTCTACAAGAGCGCCATGGTGGACGAACTGATCATGCGCGGTCGCGCCGAAACCGACGAGATCAAGCGCAAGCAGATCTATCTCGACTTCCAGAAGCAGGTGGTCGAGGATGCACCGGACATTTTCGGCGTGCTCGAGAAACGCAAGCTGGCGCTGCGCGCGGACGTGCAGGGCCTTGTGTTTACACCGGTGGCGTCCAACGCCATCGAGTTCTTCCCGCTGTCGCTGAAGTGAGACCGCGGACCGCCGTCGCCCAAGGGCCGACGGCGGTCCCGTTCTCCCGGCCGCCATGCTGCGCTACACGCTCCGACGTCTGATCCTGCTGGTGCCCGTCCTTGTCGGGCTCTCTCTGCTTGTCTTCACGATCTCGAATGTCCTGCCAGGAGACCCCGTGAAGCTTGCCGCGGGACCGCAGGCGACCCAGGCGGAGATCGACTCTCTGGCGCGCGAACTCGGCATGGATCAGCCGCTGCCGATCCGCTACTGGAACTATGTCTCCGGCCTGGTTCGTGGCGACTGGGGCCAGTCCGTTCTCACCCGTCGCCCGGTTTGGGACGACCTCAAGATCTACCTGCCGGCCACACTTGAACTCGTGCTCGCAGCGCTCGCCCTGGCGGTCACCGTCGGCATTCCGGCGGGTCTCATGTCTGCGGTCTACGCCAACCGATGGCCGGACTATCTGTCGCGCGTGCTCTCGCTGGGAGCGATCTCGATGCCGCGCTTCTTCCTCGGGCTCATCCTGCAGCTTCTCTTCGCCATGTGGCTGGGCTGGCTGCCGCTGGGTGGGCGCTATCCGATCATCGAGGAACCGCCGCCGACGCTGACCGGCTTCCTCACCATCGATGCGCTGGCATCGGGCAACGGCACGGCCTTCCTCATTGCCTTGCAGCACCTCCTTCTGCCGGCCTTTGCGATGAGCCTGTCGCCGCTGGCGACAATCACGCGGATGATGCGGGCAACGACACTGGAGGTGCTGCAGCAGGATTACGTGCTGACAGAGCGTGCGCTTGGCCTCTCGCAGCGGCTCATCGTCTTCAAATATGTCCTGAAGAACGCGATGTCGGCGAGCCTGACGGTGATCGGCCTTTATGTCGGCTGGCTCCTGGGCGGAACGGTTCTGGTGGAGACAGTGTTCGACTGACCCGGTGTCGGACTTTACGCCACCAAGGCGATCGTCACGCAGGACTTCATGCCGGTCATGGGCGTGACGCTTGCCATCGGCACCATCTTCATTCTGGCGAATCTCGTGGTCGATCTGCTCTACGGATTGCTCAATCCAAAGGTGCTCTACAGATGAGGGCGCTCGCCGAACGTGGCCCCTCCAGCAAGCTGGGTTCGCGCTGGACCAACTGGCGGCGCGGGCTCTACCGCTTCCGCCAGAGCTGGCTGTCGGTAATCGGGCTTGCGATCGTCCTCATGCTGCTGGTCACGGCCATCGCCGGTCCGTGGATCGTGCCCTATCCCGAGCATATCGGTGGGGGCATCAACACCGGCTCGCGGTTCAAGCCGCCATCCTGGACTTTTCCGTTCGGCACGAACGAGCTGGGGCAGGACGTGTTCTCGCTGGTGATCGCGGGCACACGTGTCTCGCTGCTCGCGGGCCTCGCCGTCGTGGTCGTTGCAGCCCTTGTCGGCACTGCCGTCGGTGCCATGGCCGGCTATCGCGGAGGGTGGATCGATGATGCACTGATGCGCTTCACCGACCTGATGCTGACGCTGCCCTCGCTGATCCTCGCAATGGCCATAGCCGCCGCATTGGGGCCGGGAATTCCCAACATGGTCTTGGCCATTTCCATGTCGTGGTGGCCTGGGTTTGCGCGGCTCGTGCGCGGCGAGGTGATGGCCAAGAAGGAAGAGGTCTACGTCCAGGCTGCCCGCGCCATCGGCGCCAGGACGACGCGCATTATCGTGCGCCACATCCTGCCCAACATCGTCTCGCCGGTCATTGTGAAGATGTCGCTCGACATGGGTTTCGCGATCCTCACCGTTGCGTCACTGGGCTTCGTCGGGATCGGCGTCAAGCCGCCGACCCCTGAGTGGGGTTCGCAGCTCTCGCTCGCCCGCGGCTATCTGCCCGACTACTGGTGGACGGCAATCTTCCCGGGTTGCGCTATCTTCCTGGCCGTTTTCGGCTTCAACCTGCTTGGCGACGGGTTGCGCGACGTCATGGACCCGCGGGCGCGGCGCTGACATGGCCCTCCTCGAAATCGAGAACCTGCATCTGGCCATGCGCTCTTTCGAGGGTGAGGCGCATGTGCTCGCCGGGGTGAACCTGACGATCGAGCGCGGCGAGATATGGGGCCTTGTCGGCGAAACGGGCTGCGGCAAGTCGCTGACCGGCCTCTCCGTATCCCGTCTGGTTCCGACGCCGCCGGGACGTTACCTCGACGGCGTCATCCGTTTCGATGGCCAAGACATCCTGTCCTGTGACGAGATTGCCATGCGCCGCCTGCGTGGACGCCGGATAGGCATGATCTTCCAGGATCCGACCACCAACCTCAACCCGGCCTTCCGCATCGTAGAACAGATGGTCGACGTGGCACTGCATGCCGCAGCGTCCGACCCGGCGGTGCTGGGGCTGGGGCTCGGCGCGGGGCGACGCGAGAGGGTGGCTGCCGCGCGCAACCACGCGGCGGCCATGCTGGAGCGCGTGGGAATCCGTGACGCCGCCCAGCGCCTCGACGACTATCCGCATCAGTTTTCGGGGGGCATGCGACAGCGCGTCCTGATCGCAATGGCGCTCATCGGGCGACCGGACCTCCTCATCGCCGACGAGCCGACGACAGCACTGGACGTTTCCGTGCAGGCTCAGATCCTGCGACTTCTCTATCGTCTGGTGCTGGAGGATGGACTGACTGTCCTTATGATCACCCACAACCTTGGCGTGGTGGCGCAGCTGTGCAGCCATGTGGCGGTGATGTATGCCGGTACGGTGGTGGAGGCGGGACCAGTCCGCACTGTCTTCAAGGCGCCAGGCCATCCCTACACCAGGGCCCTGCTGGCGGCCGTACCGTCGGCGGCGACGCCGCGCGGGCAACTGCGCGGGCTCGCCGGTGTCATGCCGAGCCTCCTGCAACCGCCTCCTGGCTGTCGGTTCGCGTCGCGCTGCGCGGTTGCCGATCCGACCTGCACCGCCGCAGCGCCCGCCGTCGTTGTGACCGGGAAAGATCACAGGGTCGCCTGCGTTCTTGCTCGGCCGGCGGAGGCTTGAAATGCTGGAGATCCGGAACCTCTCCAAGCACTATCGCGGCCGGCGAGGGTCAAAGGGGGTTGATGCGCTTGGGGACGTGACCCTGTCGATCGCGCGGCGCGAAAGCTTCGGTCTCGTCGGGGAATCAGGATCCGGCAAGACGACGCTGACGCGCTGCGTGCTCGGCCTCGAGGCATCGACGGCAGGCAGCATCGTCTTCGACGGCATCGATCTGGCCTCGCTCTCGCCCGCGGCCATGCGGGCAATGCGGGCCCGCATCCAGATCGTGTTTCAGGATCCCTACGCGTCCCTCAACCCCCGCATGACGGCACACGACATCGTCGCCGAGCCGATGATCATCCACCACGACGCGCTGCAACTCGGCCGGCGGCAGCGCAGCGACCGAGTTGTCGAGCTGCTGGACCTCGTAGGACTGGGCGAGCAGCATCTCCATCGCTTCCCGCATGAGTTTTCCGGTGGCCAGCGCCAGCGTATCGGCATCGCGCGCGCCCTCTCGGTGAACCCCGAGTTGCTCATCCTCGACGAGCCAACATCCGCGCTGGATGTGTCGGTTCAGGCGCAGGTACTGAACCTCCTGCAGGGTCTGCAGGATCGTCTGCACCTGACTTACCTTTTCATTTCCCACGATCTCAGCGTCATTCGGTATGTGTGCGACCGTGTGGCGCTGATCTACGAGGGCAAGATCGTGGAGCAGGGCTCGACAGAGGACATCTTCCGGCGGCCTGCCTCCGACTACGCCAGGATGCTCATTGCGGCGATGCCGGAGCCAGACCCTGACCTTTCGCCGTTGCGCGCACCGCCCAGGCCGGAGGCCTGATAGAAAACGACGGTCAGGACCTGTTGACTTGCCAACGATTGTGATGCCGAGCCGCTCTCGAGGAGGCTCTGGTTGATCGTCCGTTTCTGTCGAGCGAGGCGCCAACGGCCCGGATCACTCGACATTTTCCGCTGGTGCATGGTGGTCCACGCGTCGACGACCGGTGCGTGGTGAGCGTCATTGTCTGCGTGATCAAGCACGGACTGCGGTGGAAGGCCGCGCCGAAGGGCTACGGGCCACACAAGACACTCTGCAATCGGTTCATCCGCTGGAGCCGCGTGACCTATGCTGACGGGGGCGCCATCAATGGCCCCACCCTGCAGCGCACCGACAAGGGAATCGGAGTTGCGCCGCTACCGAAGCCGCAACCGCCGCCTTGGCCAAAGTAAATTCGCTTCTCCATCGCAAAATACTGGCGAAACGCGTAAAATTTCCAGCTTTATAAATTTATTAAACCATGGGTTGTACCTGGATAGTCATGGGAATTTTGAGTCTTTACGTCCCCCGCTTCAAGCCAATCCCGCAAATTCCGTAAGTCACACGAATTGGATCAGATTGAGCAAAGCGCTTCGGATCAAAGAGGACGGTCAAATGTCAACGCTATCCATAAAGTCAATTATTTTTGCAGTCCTCGCCATGATCGGCGTGGCGGCCTTGGTTCAAAGCGGAATTAGCCTTGCATCATTGCGCTACGCATCTGCGCAGACGGTCAAGATTAGCCAAAACGAGCTTCCCGCAGTTCAAAAGCTTGGCGAGGTCAAGTTCATCTTCACGCGCTACCGCCTCAACGGATCGCGCCTTCTCCTTGAACGAAATGGGGCCAGCGCCGAAAAGATTATTGGACTGAATGCCGATCTCGCCCGGCGCGCCGACGTCACCGGCAAGGAATATGCCGCGCTCATTGATGACCCACGCGAGGAGCGCGCCTGGGCCGAGTTTCTGTCGATCTGGACCAAGTACCGGGACATTCAGGACAGTACCGTCGCGCTGGCCCGCAGCGGTTCCCTCGATGCCGCGTCGGCCCTGTTCGGCGGTGAAGCCTTCGAGGTCTTCAATACCGGCCTGACCAAGCTCGAACAGGCCATGGCGGCGAATGACGCGCAGGTCGGGGCCGCGCTGGCAGCCATGGCGGCATCGTCGCAGCTCAACCTCCTGATCGGAACAGCCGGCGTCATTGTGCTGCTGGTCCTGCTCGCTCTGGCGGCCACTGTGATTGTCAGGCGTGTCACGCGGCCGGTCGCAGGGCTGACGGGCGCCATGCAGCGGCTGGCATCCGGCGATCTGAGCACGGCAGTGCCGAATTCCGGGCGGGCCGACGAGATCGGCCGCATGAGCCAGGCCGTCCAGGTCTTCAAGGACAACGCCGTGCAGATGCGGAGGCTCGAGGAGGACGAGAAGCGCGTGACCGCGGAGCGGATGCGTCGCGCCGAGAGCATGGTCGAAGTCGTCTCGGAGGTCGGCGAGGTCGTGCGACGGGCAGCCGATGGCGATTTCTCCGTGCGCCTGACGGTGGTCAGCAACGATCCCCAGATGCAACAGCTTGTCGGCGGCATCAACGAGATCAACCAGGTCGTCGACAAGGCAACAGGCGAACTCGCCGAGGTGCTTGGCAGGCTCGCCCGGGGCGACCTGACGCGAACCATATCCACGGGATATCGCGGCCGTTTTGGCGAGCTCAAGGAGGCGTTGAACGAGACTGTTGCGCGTCTTTCGGACACCGTCACCACCATCCAGGCCGCAGCGCGCGAGGTCGGTTCGGCGTCGCATGAAATCCGCGCGGGCGCCAATGACCTCTCGGGTCGGACAGAACAGCAGGCCGCATCGCTGGAACAGACCGCGGCGACCACCGAGGAACTCGCCGCCTCCGTTAAGGCCTCCGCCTCGTCGTCACGCCAGGCCGTCGAGATGGCCCGCAACGCGATGGTCGTCGCGCGGGAGGGTGGCGACATCGTGGGCCGCGCCGTCGAAGCGATGGCGCGGATCGATACCGCGAGCCAGAAGATCTCCGACATCACCAGCGTGATCGATGAGATCGCCTTCCAGACCAATCTCCTGGCGCTCAACGCCGCCGTCGAGGCGGCTCGGGCGGGCGATGCCGGCAAGGGCTTCGCAGTCGTGGCCTCCGAGGTGCGCACGCTGGCGCAACGGTCGTCGGTAGCGGCCAAGGAGATCACCACCCTGATCACGGCGTCGGTTTCGGAGGTGGGTCAGGGCGTGCAGCTCGTGCGCTCGGCAGGCGAGACGCTGTCGCGGATCGTCGAGGCGTCGCACAGGGTGGCCGACACGGTGTCGGAGATCGCCACCGCCTCAGGCGAACAGGCCAACGGCATCGACGAGATGAGCCAGGCTGTCGCCCACATGGACGAGATGACGCAGCAGAACGCCGCGCTGGCCGAACAGAGCGCTGCATCGGCCGGATCCCTGAGCGATCAGATCGGCCGGCTGACCAGCCTGGTGGACGGTTTCAAGACCAGTGAGGAACCACTGTCCCGGAAGGGCTACAGGTCAGCCGCCTGATCCGCGTTGGTGTGCTGCCCCGGCTCGCCGGGGCAGCTTATGGCCGGCAGCTCTCAGGGGGGGCGTCCGGTGGCCGGCGAGCGGGCCTGACGATGAAGGGCGCAGTCCGTTCGGGAACCGCCAGGGTCGACTGATTTCTCCGGCATGACCGGGTGCCGCGATGCCGCCCGCTTTACGGCCGCGTCCGGCCGGAGCAGTCTGGCGGGACCAGGCCGGGGGCCGGGACATGGAGGCGGCGGATGCGGATCGGCGAGATGAACTGGATGCAGGTCGAGGCTTATCTCGGCCGTGATGACCGGGCCGTGGTGCCGCTGGGCAGCACCGAGCAGCACGCCTATCTGAGCCTGTCGGTGGATTCGATCCTGTCCGAGCGGGTCGCGCTCGAGGCCGCCGCGCCGCTGGGCGTGCCGGTGTTCCCGGTGCAGGCCTACGGCATGACGCCAGCCTTCATGGCCTATCCGGGCACCGTGACGCTCTCCATGGCGACCTATGTGGCGCTGGTGCGCGATATCCTCGATTCGCTGCACCGCACCGGCTTCCGCCGCATCCTGCTGTGCAACGGCCATGGCGGCAATGCGCCGGCCCAGACGGTGGGGGTCGAGTGGATGGCGGACAATCCCGGCTGCACCGTCCGCTTCCACAACTGGTGGAATGCGCCCCGGACCATGGCGGCCGTCCAGGCGGTGGATACTCTCGCATCCCACGCCTCGTGGATGGAGAACTTCCCGTGGACGCGGCTGCCGGGGATCGACATGCCCGATCTGCGCAAGCCGATGTCCGATCTCGAGCGCCTGCGCCTGCGTGATCCCGCCGGGGTCCGCGCCATGCTCGGCGACGGCAATTTCGGCGGCCTGTACCAGCGCCCCGACGACGAGATGCTGGCGATCTGGGCCGTCGCCGTGCAGGAGACCCGCAGCCTGATCGAAGGTCCCTGGGCCTGACCGGGCTCCCTCACCGCCGGAGACCACGCTGATGCTGATCGACTTTTCCGGCCGTCGTGCCCTCGTCACCGGCGCCGCCCAGGGCATTGGCCGGGCCATCGCGCTCGCCCTCGTGCGGGATGGCGCGTCGGTCGTCGCCACCGATATCGTGCCCGGTCCGCTCGATGACCTCGCCGGTTCGCTGACGGGAGCCGAGACAGGCCGCATCGTGCCGGCGCCCTGCGACCTCACCGTCGCGGCCGAGGTGCGGCAGCTTGCTGCCGCGCACGGTCCCTTCGACATCCTCGTCCACAGCGCCGGCGGCGTGCGCGGCCAGGTCGGCCGCCCGCTCGAGGAGGTGAGCGAGGCGGACTGGGACGCCATCGTCGGCATCAACATGAAGGCCGGCTTCCTGCTCGCCCAGGCGCTGGCGCCTGCCATGAAGGCGCGCGGCTGGGGCCGCATGGTGCTGATCTCGTCGGGGGCCGGCCTTGGCGTCAGCCTCACCGGCATCCAGGCCTATGCGGCCGCCAAGGCCGGCGAGATCGGCCTGACCCGGCAGCTCGCCCACGAACTCGGTGCCTTCGGCATCACCGTCAACAGCGTCGCACCCGGCTTCGTCCGCTCCAACCCGTCCTCCGAGCGCCAGTGGCAGAGCTATGGCGAGGAGGGCCAGAAGGCCATGCTCGCCCGCATCGCGACGCGCCGTCTCGGCATGCCTGACGACATTGCCGCCGCGGTGCTGTTCCTTGCCAGCGAGCATGCTGGCTGGATCACCGGTCAGACCCTGTCGGTCGATGGTGGCAAATAGCGCCGGCGTCGCCGGGCGAAGGGCGCGCGGATGATCCTGGTTTGCGGCGAGGCGCTGATGGACGTGTTCGTCGCGGCCGGCGACGGTCCGCCGCTGCCGGCGACGCTGGTCGCCGGTGGCTCGCCCCTCAATGTTGCGCTCGGCCTCGCCCGGCTCGGCCGGCCCGTGGCTTATTGCGGCGGCCTGTCGGCCGACCGCTTCGGCACGCTGCTGCGCGGCGTGCTCGCGGCCGAGGGCGTCGACCTGCGCTGGGCAGTGACGAAGCCGCAGCCGACCACCCTCAGCGTCGTGGCACAGGGTGCCGACGGCCAGCCTCACTACAGCTTCTACGGCGACAACGGCGCCGACCGCTGCCTGACGGTCGCGGACCTGCCGGCAGCGCTCCCCGACACGGTCACCGCCATCGCCATGGGTTCCTACAGCCTGGCCGTCGGCACGACCGGTGAGGCATTGGCTCACCTTGCTGCCCGGGAACACGCCAGGCGGGTGATCAGCGTTGATCTAAACCTGCGCCCCGCGCTGGTCGGTCCGCTCGACGCCTGGCGGGAGCGCTTCGCTGGCTTTGTCCGCACGGCCTCCATCGTCAAGGCCAGCGACGAGGACGTGGCGCTCGCCTATGGGGCCGGGACGGACCTCGCCGCCTGTGCGGTCGCGTGGCGCGCCGAGGGCGCAGCGCTCGTGGTCATCACCCGCGGGGCGGCCGGCGCCATCGCGTTTCTCGACGGCCTAACGGTCGAGGTTCCAGGCCGAACCATTGCCGTCGCCGACACTGTCGGGGCCGGGGATGGGTTCCATGCCGCGCTGCTGGCGGGCCTGGGCAGGCGTGGCATGCTCACACCGGAACCACTGCGGATGCTCATGTTGACCACGTCCGGATGAAGAGGAGGCCAAGGATCATTCGATCAACTTGTCACTGAGGTACCCAGACCAGGCGGGCCTTGGGCGCAATCACCGAAGTTACGCTATG
>JBMOJG010000046.1:0-9738 GCA_049316925.1 Alsobacter sp.
ATGCGCACGCCGCCCATCTCGACGATGGCTGAGTCCTTGACGGACGGTACCGGCGTGCCGTCGGCCATGCGCAGGTTGGCGGCATAGACCGGGAAGCGCGCCTCGGCCATCCGCTTCAAAAACACGTCCTTGCCGAAATCGAACTCGTGGTTGCCGGGGGCGAAGGCGTCGAGCGTCATGGCGTTGAAGAGCGCGATCATGTGCGCGCCCTGGTCGAAGCCCGACATCAGGCTCGGGGAGAGCGTGTCGCCCGCATGGGCGAAGAAGACGTTCGGCGAGCGGGCACGTTCGGACTTGACCACCGCGGCGAGGCGGGCCAACCCGCCAATGCCCTTCTCCTCCGCCATCTTGTAGATGTCGTTGGTGAGGACGAAGGACACGCGGGTTGCCGCCTGGGCGCTGACGGGCGCTGTCGACAGAACGGCAAGGGCACCGACACCGGCGCGCAGGGTGTCACGACGGCTGATCATGGTCATGCGGGCGCCTCCAGGCTCCGTTCGGGTTGGCAGGAGGATGCCCTCCCGCCGCAACGGGGGCAAGATCTGAGCGCAGCGTCCTTGCGTACACTGGACGGGCGCGGCATACGGCCTAGTACAGCGGCTCTGCCCAGAGGTCTACGATGAACGTGATGACGCGGTCCGATACAGTCACCCCCGAAAAGGACGCGACCTACCGGACTCTCGGACCGCTGCCAGAGGGGCACCCTGGCGTCCGCATCGGCAAGGTCGGCGTGCTTCTTCTCAATCTCGGGACGCCGGACGCCACCGACTACTGGTCGATGCGCCGCTATCTCAAGGAGTTCCTGTCCGACCGCCGCGTCATTGAGGTCCCGCGTCTGTTGTGGTGGCCGATCCTCAACCTGATCATCCTGACCGTGCGGCCCGGCCCGAAGGGCAAGGACTACGACACGATCTGGAACAAGGAGCGCAACGAGGGTCCGCTCAAGACCATCACGCGCTCGCAGGCGGAAAAGCTGGCCGAGGCGATGGCCGGACCGTCCAGCCGCGTCGTCGTCGATTGGGCGATGCGCTACGGCAATCCGACGACGGAGTCGCGCATCAAGGCGCTGGTCGAACAGGGTTGCGACCGCATCCTGCTGGTGCCGCTCTATCCGCAGTCCTGCGCCGCCACCTCTGCGACCGCTTGCGACAAGGCGTTCGAGGCGCTGATGAAGATGCGCTGGCAACCGGCCGTGCGCGTGGCGCCGCCATGGCACGATGACCCTGTCTATGTGGATGCGCTGGCGCGCACCGTGCGCACCCGCCTTGGCGAGCTGGACTGGACGCCCGACATGATCGTCGCGTCCTTCCACGGCGTGCCGCGCAGCTATCTGCTGAAGGGCGATCCCTATCACTGCCAGTGCATGAAGACGGGTCGGCTGCTGCGCGAGGCGCTGGCGCTGGACAAGGACCGGTTCATGGTCTGCTTCCAGTCGCGCTTCGGCAATGAGGAGTGGCTGAAGCCCTACCTGATCGACACGATGGGCGAGCTGCCGGCGCGCGGTATCAAGAAGGTGCTGGTGATCGCGCCGGGATTTTCGGCTGACTGCCTGGAGACGCTCGAGGAAATCGAAGGCGAGAACGCCGAGCATTTCATGCACCACGGCGGCGAGAAGTTTGCCTATGTGCCGTGCCTCAACGATTCCGACGAGGGCATGGAGGTGATCCAGGCGGTGGTCGAGCGGGAGCTGCAGGGCTGGATGTGACCGGTCGGGCGCAGCCTCGTCCCGGTCGTTTTCCTTTGCCGTCACGTGCAGCGGTTGAGGCACTGTCGGGTGCGTTCCAGCGCTGACGTCGCCTCGGCGCTTGCGGCGCATACGCCGCCAACCCACATTGGCGGCAGGCGATTTGCGGAGGGGGCCTCCATGCTGCCGGTGTCCGGGTTCACGATCTTCGCGATCGTGCTGGTTCTGTTCGTCATCGTCACACTGTTTGCCGGGGTGCGGACGATTCCACAGGGCTACGCCTACACGGTGGAGCGTTTTGGCCGCTACTCGCGGACGCTGGGGCCAGGGCTCGGGCTGATCGTGCCCTATGTGGAGCGTACCGGCGCGAGGGTGAATGTCATGGAGCAGGTGCTCGACGTTCCCAGCCAGGAGATCATCACCCGCGACAACGCCACGGTGACGGTGGATGGTGTCGCGTTCTACACGGTGATGGACCCGGCCAAGGCCAGCTACGAGGTGTCCAACCTGCAGCAGGCCATCCTCACCGTCACGATGACCAATATCCGCTCGGTGATGGGCAGCATGGACCTCGACCAGCTGCTGTCGCAGCGTGACGAGATCAACGACCGGCTGCTGCGCGTTGTCGACCTTGCCTCGGCACCCTGGGGCATCAAGATCAACCGCATCGAGATCAAGGATATCGTGCCGCCGCGCGACCTGGTCGAATCCATGGCGCGGCAGATGAAGGCGGAGCGCGAGAAGCGCGCCGTGGTGCTGGAGGCCGAAGGCCTGCGGCAGGCCGAGATCCTGCGTGCCGAGGGCAAGAAGCAGTCGCAGGTGCTCGAGGCCGAGGGCCGGCGCGATGCGGCGCTGCGCGACGCCGAGGCGCGTGAGCGCCTGGCCGAGGCCGAGGCCAAGGCCACCCAGATGGTCAGCGAGGCCATCGCCAAGGGCAATGTCTCGGCGTTGAACTATTTCGTCGCGCAGGACTACGTGAAGGCGCTGCAGGCCATTGCGTCGGCACCGAACCAGAAGGTGATCATGATGCCGCTGGAGGCGGGCGCGTTCATCGGGTCGCTCGGCGGAATCGCCGAACTCGCCAAGTCGGCGCTGGGCGAGACCCAGGCGGCGGCCACGGCACGGCGCGTCACGGTTCCGGACGCGGGCCCGAGGGGCTGAGGTGCTGGCATGATGGACCTGTTTTCGCTCGGCCCCTGGGGCTGGATCATCGCCGGGGTCGTGCTGATTGGCATCGAGGTGCTGGCACCCGGCGCGTTCATGCTCTGGCTCGGGCTCGCTGCGCTCGTAACCGGTCTCATCGCCTTCCTGGTGCCGCTCGGCCTGGAGAGTGGTGCGCTGGTGTTTGCCGGCCTGGCGATCGCCTCGGTGCTCGTCGGCCGGGCTCTGACCGGGCGGCGTGTTCCTCCCGTCGGGCCGCAGCTGAACGACCGGGGCTCGACCCTTGTCGGCCGGGTGTTCGTGCTCGAGGGGCCGCTGTCGGAGGGGCGTGGCCGGGTGCGGGTCGACGACGGGTTCTGGCAGGTGACGGGGCCTGACCTGCCGGCCGGCACGGAGGTGCGCGTCACCGGCAGCGATGGCGCGATGCTGCAGGTTGTCGCCGCCTGATCAGGCCGCGCCTGTCCGCAGCAGGTCCATGACGTGGACGATGCCCACTGGCCGACCGGCCTCGACCACCGGCAAGGCGGTGATGCTGCGGGTCTCGACGATTTTCAGGGCTTCGGCGAGCAGCGTGTCGGGCGCGACACTGCGGGGTGCCCGCGTCATCACGGCCTCGACGGCGCTGTTGGGCAGGCCGGGGCCCATGTGGCGGCGCAGGTCGCCATCGGTCACGATGCCGGCGAGACTGCCGTCGCCGTCGACCACCAGCACGCAGCCGAAGCCGCGCGCAGTCATCACCCGGATCGCCGCATCCATGCGGGTGCCGAGCGGCACGACCGGGAGGGAGTCGCCGGTGTGCATGATGGCGCGGACCTGCTTCAGCAGGCTGCCGAGCTTACCGCCCGGATGGTAGACGTGGAAATCGCCGGGCCCGAAGCCGCGGCCCTCCAGCAGCGCCACGGCGAGCGCGTCGCCGAGCACCAGCTGCATGGTCGTGGAGGTGGTGGGGGCGAGGCCGTTGGGGCAGGCCTCCGGTGCCACCGGCAGGGCCAGGCAGATGTCGGCGCGGCGGCCAAGCGCGCTGTCGGGCTTCGACGTCACGGCCACCAGCGGCACGCGGAAGCGGCGCGAATAGGCAACGATATCGGAGAGTTCTGCCGTTTCGCCCGACCAGGACAGCGCGAGGATCACGTCGTCGGCCTGGATCATGCCGAGGTCGCCGTGGCTGGCCTCGGCCGGATGGACGAAATGCGCCGGCGTGCCCGTCGAAGCCAGCGTGGCGGCGATCTTGCGCGCAACGTGGCCGGATTTGCCCATGCCGGTGATGATGACGCGGCCGGTTGCCGCCGCCACCGTCGCGACGGCATCACGGAAAGGCCCGGCGAGCGGCCCGGCGAGGGCTGCGGCCAGCGCATCCAGCCCGGCGCGCTCGGCCGCGACGGTGCGGGCGGCCGACGGAAGTGGATCGGCCGTCGCGTCGGCCAGCGGGCCGGCGGCGGGCTGGCCGGGGGGCTGGCTGGGGGGCGGGCTCTTGGAGTCCTGCATCCTGTCCTCGGGGCGTGACGGCAGGGGCCGCCGGGTCGCGGCTTAGCATGGCCGGACCATGCGGCGAAACCCCGGCGCGGCCGGTGGTTACCTCCCGTTAACCGTGGGCGTTTTACATCTCTTAACCAGTCCGACTCCCGTCCCGGGGGCCGGACGGCCGTGCGGAGCCCGCCGACTTGCCCTGGATGGCGCGACAGTCCTGGTGCGCAGCGGCGCTGGCCGGCCTCGTTGCCGCGCTCGCCTTCGGGCCAGTGCGGGCGCAGCAGCCGGTTGTCGACCCGCCGCCGGCCCTGCGCAGCGGGGATGTCGGTCCGCTGCCGCAGAAAAAGGCTTATCGGGGCCGCTATCCGGTGGTGGGCAAGCCAGTGCGCAATCCCAAGCGGCAGCTGCAGAAACCGCCGCCGCCACCACGCCCGATCGACGATATCGCTGCCGGGCCGTCAGCGCTCGGCGTGTCGCGGCCGCCGCTGCTGCCCGAGACGTTCGGCCCAAAGCCCCGCCGACGCAGTGCCGCAGAGGTCGACCCCTATGCGCCGCTCGGCGTGCGGGCGGGCAGCTTCCTGCTGCGCCCGTCGCTCGAACAGAATGTCGGGTACGACACCAACCCAAACCGGCTGTCAGGACACCAAAAGGGCTCGGCCGAGTTCCGCACCGAGGGTGCGCTGGCGGTGGCCAGCGACTGGGAGCGGCATTCGCTGACGGCGGCGCTGCGCGGCGCCTATGCGTGGTATCCGTCCGTAATCTCGGCCAACCGGCCGGACGCGGATGCGGCCCTCGACCTGCGGCTCGATGCGCTGCGCGACACCCGCATCGACCTTGGCGCCACCTACAGGCTTTACACTCAGCAGCCTGGCAGCATCGAGCAGCCGCTGGTCGGCACCTCGCGCGCCTTCGTCCAGGACCTCGGCGCTGCGGCAGGCGTGACGCAGACCTTCGGGCGGCTGGCGGTGGGGCTGCGCGGCAGCGTGGCGCGCACGATCTATGATCCGCTCGATGTCGGCGATGGCACGCAGGTCAGCCAGGCCGACCGCAACGTCACTGCCTACAATTTGAGATTGCGGACCGGCTATGAGGCGACGCCCGGTGTGCAGCCTTACGTGGAGGTCAACGTCAGCCGGCGGCAATATGACCAGCAGTTCGACAATTCGGGCTACGAACGCTCGTCGAACGGCCTCAACGGCCGTATCGGCTCCACCTTCGAGATCAGCCGCATCCTCACCGGCGACATCAATGTGGGCTATGGCGAGTGGACCTTCGATGATCCGAGGCTGGCGCCGCTGCGTGGCCCGGTTGCCGATGCCTCGCTGATCTGGGCGGCGACGCCGCTCACCACGGTGACGCTGCGCGGCACGGCCAGCTTCTCCGACACCATCGTCAGCGGCTCCTCGGGTGCGACGCTGCGCGGCGCGTCCGTCGAGGTCTCGCATGCCCTGTTGCGCAACCTCACGATCGCGGCCAATGCGGGATTCACGCGCACGGTCTATGAGGGCGATCCGATCCGGGAGGACGGCTTCACGGGCGGCGTGCGGGTGGAGTACCGGCTGACGCGGGCGGTTGCCGTGAAGGCGAGCTTCACCCATGAAAGGCTCAACTCGACCCAGGTGGGCACCGACTACACGGCCAATGTCTACCGTCTGGGGCTGAAGCTGCAGTTCTGAGGCCGCGGCCGTGACGCGTGGCGCCGAGAGCCGCTCGCTGCGCCTGATCGACACGGCCCCTGTCGCGTGGTTTCATTTCCGCCGCGCGGGCCCTGGGGCTGGACATTGTGCCCATGATGCTGGCCCGCGCCGACGAGGTGATCGAATAGCGCAGGGTATGGGGCTCCGGACCCAGGCGCCTGTCACGCTTGACCGGCGTTCATGGACTCCCAGCCTTGCTGCGCCTCACTTGCCCAGCAGCTTGTCGATCTCGGCTCGGAAGGCCGGTCCCAGCTCCTCGCGCTCCAGCCCATAGGCGACATTGGCCATGAGGAAGCCGAGCTTGGAGCCGGTGTCGTAGGTGCGACCCTCATAGCGCAGGCCGTGGAAGGGTTGCTGCGCAGCGAGCCGGATCATGGCGTCGGTAAGCTGGATCTCGCCGCCCGCACCCTTCTCCTTGGCGGAGAGGATGTCGAAGATCTGCGGCTGCAGGATGTACCGGCCGGAGATGATCAGGTTGGACGGGGCGGTGCCCTGCTTCGGCTTCTCCACCATGCCGGTGATCTCGAAGGTGCGGCCGTGGTCCTGGCCCACCGCGACGATGCCGTACTGGTGGGTCTCGGCCGGCGGCACCTCCTCGACGGCGATGATGTTGCCACCATGGGTCTCATAGGCGGCCAGCATCTGCGCCATGCAGCCGCGGCTCAGCATGTCGGGCAGCAGCACCGCGAAGGGTTCGTCGCCGACGATCTCGCGGGCGCACCACACCGCGTGGCCGAGACCGAGCGGCGCCTGCTGCCGGGTGAAGCTCGTCGCACCGGCGGCAGGAAGGTCGCGCGCCAGCGCCTCCAGCTCCTTCGCCTTGCCGCGCTCGGCCAGCGTGCGGTCCAGCTCGTAGGACATGTCGAAATGATCCTCGATCACCGCCTTGCCGCGGCCGGTGACGAAGATGAAATGCTCGATGCCGGCCTCGCGCGCCTCGTCGACCACGTGCTGGATCACCGGCCGGTCGACGACCGTCAGCATCTCCTTGGGCACCGCCTTGGTGGCGGGCAGGAAACGGGTGCCGAGACCGGCGACGGGGAAGACGGCCTTGCGGATGCGCTGCTTCATGGCGGGAATCATCGGTTGGAGGGAGCCGGGAGGGGACGGATCGGGTTGCTCGGGAAGGCTGGTCACAGGCGGGTCGATGGCGGTCGGGCCTGCCGGTGCAGAACGCCGGCAGGACGCCGGATCGCCACCACCAGAAAGGATGGTTGCGGCCGTTTCGCGGCACAGCTAGCACGGTCCTTGGCGGCGGGCGAGACCATCCGGCGCCTGCCGGCGCAGCCTTCACCAAAGTCTAACACCGGGTGTTTATGCTGCGCCTGCCACAGGAGAGCGACATGACGGTGCTGGTGACGGGCGGGGCAGGCTACATCGGCGCCCACATGGTGCTGGAGCTGGTCGACCGCGGCGAGCGCGTCGTCGTGCTCGACAATCTGTCGACCGGTTTTGCCTCGGCGCTGCCGCCCTCCGTTCCGCTGGTGGTGGGCGACATGGGCGACGAGGCCCTGGTCGGCCGGATCATCGCCGAGCACAAGGTCGAGGCGATCGCGCATTTCGCGGCAAAGATCGTGGTTCCGGAATCCGTTGCCGATCCGCTGGGCTACTACCTCAACAACACCGCCATGGCGCGGTCGCTGATCGCCGCCGCGGTCGCCGGCGGGGTGACCCGTCTCATTTTCTCATCGACAGCCGCCGTCTATGGCGAGCCGACGGTGATTCCCGTCGCCGAGGATTCGCCGACCAATCCGGTGTCGCCCTATGGGCGCTCGAAGCTGATGACCGAGTGGATCCTGCGCGACACCGCCGTGGCGCATCCGCTGTCCTACGTGGTTCTCCGCTACTTCAACGTCGCGGGCGCCGACCCGCGCGGCCGCACGGGTCAGTCGACCCCGATGGCCACCCACCTGATCAAGGTGGCGTGCCAGACGGCGCTCGGCCAGCGTCCGATGATGGAGGTGTTCGGCACCGATTTCCCGACCCCGGACGGCTCCTGCCTGCGGGACTACATCCACGTCACCGACCTGGCCCGCGCGCATCTTCTGGCGCTCGACCATCTGCGCCGCGGCGGCGACAGCCTCACGCTGAACTGCGGCTATGGCACCGGCTATTCGGTGCTGCAGGTCGTCGAGACCGTCAAGCGCATCTCCGGCGTCGATTTCCCGGTCCGCCTCACCGGCCGGCGGGCGGGCGATCCCTCGGCGATCATCGCCACCGGCGAGCGGGTGCGCAGTGCGCTGGGCTGGGTTCCCGAGCTCAACGATCTCGACACGATCGTGCGCCATGCCTTCGAGTGGGAACGGCACCTGACGACCCCCAACGCGCGGCCCTGACCGCCGCGATGCAACCCGCCGCGTCCGACAGCGCCGTGCCGGGTGTTCGCCCGGTGGCGCATCCCTGTGGCAAATCCGTCGGTCTGGTCACGCCGGATGCCTGCGGCTCTTGGCGCGGGTTCAGACTCCGTTCACCATCACGCGGCTAGTGATCGAGGCTGCGGGACGGGGATCCCGCCGGAGCTGCCATGACGACGCATGCCTTCCGGGCGCCGCGGCGCCCTGCCTTCGCCGCCCTTGCCGCCCTGATGCTGCTGGCCGGGCCGACCGCTGCTGCGCCGGCCAAGCCGGAGGCCGGGAGCTCGGCGGCTGCCAAGGCGGCGGGCAAGCCCGCATCGAAACCGGCAGCTAAACCGTCAGGCGGATCCGCGGCGAAGCCCGCGGGGCAGAAGCCATCGACGTCTCAGTCGGGAGCGAAAAAGCCGGCATCGAAGCCCGCGGTGGCTGCAGCTGCAGCCGCCGGCGTGGCCGGTGCCGGTGTGGCCGCCGCAGCCGCCGCGGGAAGCAGCTCGTTCTCGTCATTCGTGCAGGGACTGTGGCCGGCCGCCCAGGCGCGCGGCGTGTCGCGGGCGACCTTCGACGCGGCCTTCGCCGGCGTCACGCCCGACCCCAAGGTGGCTGCTCTGACGCGCAAGCAGAGCGAGTTCGTGCGGCCGATCTGGGGCTATCTGGACGGCGCCGTCACCGGCGGGCGGATCGGCCAGGGACAGGCCCAGGCGCAGGCCCACGCCGCCACGCTGGCCGCCATCGAGAGCCGCTACGGCGTCGAGAAATCTGTCATTCTGGGCGTCTGGGGGATGGAGACGAATTTTGGCTCCTTCACCGGCGGCATGGATGTCATCCGCTCGCTGGCGACGCTGGCCCATCTGCGCTACCGCAGTGACTTCTTCCGCGACGAGCTGCTTACCGCGCTGGTCATCCTGCAGCAGGGGCACGTGTCCCGCGAGGCCATGCGCGGCTCCTGGGCGGGGGCGATGGGGCAGACCCAGTTCATGCCGTCGAGCTTCATGAAATGGGCGGTCGACTGGGATGGCGACGGCCACAAGGACATCTGGACGTCGGTGCCCGATGCGCTGGCCTCCACCGCCAACTATCTGCGCCAGCATGGCTGGCAGGCCGGCCTGCCCTGGGCGGTCGAGGTGGTGATCCCCGACGGCTTCGATTACCGGATGCGGCGCGGCGATCTGTCCGGCTTTGCCGGCCGCGGCGTGCGCCGGGCCGATGGCCGGCCGATGCCGCGTGGCGGCGAGGCCCTGCTGTTCCTGCCGGCCGGCGCGCGCGGGCCCGCCTTCCTCGTCACGGCCAACTATGCGGCGATCAAGGCCTACAACAGCTCGGATGCGTATGCGCTCGGCGTCGGCCATCTCGGCGATCGCATCTATGGCGGTGCGCC
>JBMOJG010000047.1:0-9681 GCA_049316925.1 Alsobacter sp.
ATAGACCGCATCGATGCCGTCCGCCTTCGGGCGCGCGCCGTAGCCGACGCCGAGACCGTCGGCGAGCAGGAAGCGGTCGAGCGTTCCCGTTTCGGTGCGATAGGTGCCGCGCATGATGGCAATGACGTAGGCCGAGTGCGACGCTGGCGCGCCGCCATTGGCAGCGTTGACGAGACCGTTCAGCGTCGCCAGCACGCGCATCATGGTCAGACCGCGCATGCCCAGAGAGGCGGGGAAGCGTGGCCACAGCAGCGACCCTTCGCGCAGCCTCACCTCGTCGAGCGCCTGCGGGCCGCCGGCGTTGCAGACCTGCCCCGGATCTCCGCCGAGGTAATAAAGGCCGAGTGCCATGCCGGGAACCCCGGGATTCATCAGGAAGTTCACCGGTCCGACCGTCTGGTCGTCCGTGGCCGTGGCATCGAGGATGAAGCGGTCTTCGCCGTCCGTCGCCTGCTCGCGTGTCAGCGAGAAGCGGATCTTGACCGGACCGCTGCCGTGGCCGTCGCCGTCGATGGCGTCCGTAAAGCTATGCGTGCCGTACGGAAAAGTCTCCGCCAGCTTGGCCCGCACAAGTTTGCGCGTGCGCTCCAGCAGCTGTGCCAGGGCGTCGTCAATGACGTCAGCGCTGAAGCGCGCAACGATCTCGCCGATGCGCTTTACACCAAGTTCGACGCTGCCGACGAGGGCGCGGAGATCGCCGCGGCTCTGGTCCGGAAAACGCGAGTTGCGGTGGAAGATCGCCAAAGTGGCCTCGTTGGTCACCCCCGCATCGACGAGCTTTGTCGGCGGGATGATGATGCCTTCCTGGTAGATGTCGGTCGCGTCGGGGCTGATCGAGCCAGGCCTGATTCCGCCGATGTCGGCGAAATGCGCCCAGCCCATCACGAAGGCGCAACGCCGGCCTTCGTGGAAGACGGGTGCGATCAGCACCTGGTCGTTCGAGTGGGAGACGGCGCCGCGCGAGCCGTAGCAGTCATTGTACCAGTACAGGTCTCCGGGCTTCATCGTCTCCTTCGGGAACAGTGCGAAGACGGGACTTGTCATATCGGCGAACACAGGGACGTTCGAGCCGATCGCCATGACCCCGTTGGCGTCAAAGATGGCGGTATAGAAGTCCTTCTTCTCGCGGATGAACGCGCTGATCGCCGTACGCTCGATCAGCGCCTCCATCTCTGCCTGCGCCGCCCGGATGGCGCCGCGCACGATTTCCAGCGTCACGGGATCGCAGCAGAGATCCTTTTCCAGGGGGGGCCGTGCAGCGTCACGGTCGGGACGGATCTGGACACTCGGCATGCCGGCTTCCTCTACGGCGGATCTGGAACGAACGGACGGCGCCGTTCGTCAGCCGGCATCAACGAGCCGCTGCGCTGCCCGCGCGGCGGCCACGAAGCGGTTCGTACCGCGTCCGAGCTGCACCTTCGCAAAGCCCTGCAGCGGCAACGTCATGTCGGCGATGTCGTCTGCCACCGCCAGCGTCGGCAGCGGCTTCACCGGCGTTGCCTGATCGTGCCGGAACCGCGGCGACACGGTGAAGTTGATCGGAACGAGGATGCGCGCCAGCCCCATGATCACCGCATTGGCTTTGGCCGGCGCAATGCCACCGCCCGCGACCTTGTCGTAGAAGCGACCGAGAGACGCCTCAAGCGCCACCAGGGCCTCGCGCGCAGCGGTAAAGTCGAATGTGTCGCCCGCTGACCTGGCATAGCGCTCCAGCGTCTCGCCAAACTCCATCGTTGTGGCCCGCCAGTCGAACGGCAGGATCTCGGCGTTCGCGACCCCAAGGATCGCCCCGAGATAGACCTTGATGTCGCGCAACAGGATGTCCTTGTCGGCGATCTCCATCGTGTCGTTCTCGGTGTGCCAGGCGATGTTGCCCCCGCAGCCGCCAACGGCGTAGTACCCCTTCGCTGCGCGCAGGTCGTCCGGCATGGTCGAGCTCAGCATGAAGAAGCTTGAAATGCCGATATTGTTGAAGGAGTAGTCGCCGGCGCGATGCGGGCGCTCGCCGTGGCTGTCGAGCCCGCAGACCTCCTTGATCACGCCCTGCACAAAGCGCTCGGTCTCCGGCATCCAGGACACGTCCTTGAATGCGGTCGCCCAGCGGCACCCGGGGCTGTCGCAGTTCACCTGCGCCACGCAGTTGTCGTCAAGGTCGATGGCGAACTGGTCGGCGTACCAGGTGGACCCGGCGTAGCGGCCAGTGGAATGGCCCGGCCACCATGCGATGCGGACCGAACGACGCAGCTGCCCGCGATGCTTCCACAGCACACGAGCGATCTCCAGCATGGTGGCGTCGCCGGTGGCATTGTCGCCGACGCCGACGTCCCAGCTGTCATAATGGCCATGCAGCAGGACGAACTTGTCGGGTTCGACGGTGCCCTTGATCTCGACGACGGGGAGTTTCTGGACGTACCAGCCCTCCTCCATCTCCGTCTCGATCGTCACCGGGGTGCCGGCTTCCGCGAGCGCGATCAGAGCCTTTCCGTCGGCGTTGTTGACGGCAACCACCGGAATCTTCGGCTTGCGGGGAAGGTCGTCCAGATCGGGCGTGCCCCAGATCGACGTGCAGATGCCCCAGTGGATGTCGACGCCCGGGTTCATCGCAATGACGCCAACAGCACCCTTCTCCTCGAATTCGCGGATCTTTTGCGGAAACGCGAAGCCTTCCGAGATCACGATCTTGCCGCGCAGGCGGCTCTCGTCCGAAAGGGCAGGGTCCTGATTCTTCGCGAAAAGCGTACCGATCGACCGCGAATAGGTTGCCGGCACGTGGACGATGGGAGCAGAGACGCCATGGCGGCAGTCGATCGAATAGGCCGGAGGCTTGGCGTGGATCGTGCGCCCGCCGGCCTTCACCCGCGCGCTGAACGGAACCGAGAGATAGACCTCCGCTTCATGCACAGTCACCGGGACGCCGACAGTCTCCAGCGCGGAAACGATCAATCCGGCGCTGGCATTCACATCGGCGGGCTTCCAGCGTGGGAACGTGGAGAACCGCTCCACCAGGGGCCATGCAATGTCGAGGGATACCTCGGCAAGAATGTCAGATCGAGACATGGTCACCCCTCCCGCAAAGGCCGGATCATGGTTTTGGTGTTTTCGCCAAGTGAAACAGGATTTCACAGGGCGACGATAGCATCATGCGGTTGGCAGGCAAGCGACAAGGCTCGGCCGCGCGTTGGTGGGCCTGAAACGGCAGGGCGGTTGCGGCTTGGCTGGTGAGAGCCGTGCAGACAGCGATGCGCCGCGGATCAGACTGCGCCTGAGAAGCGCAGGCGAAAGCCCATTGCCTCGGAGATCCGCTCGGCAGCTTCGGCGACGAGCTTTGGAAGCCTGGCTTCGTCACCAGGCTCCAGCCGGTCGAGTGTTCCGGCGACGCTGACTGCGGCGACCACGTCGCCGCTGCGGTCGTGGATGGCGTGTGCGAACGAGAAGGCATTGGTGTCGAGGTCGCCGCGGCTTTCGTTCCTGCCCGAGTCGCGGATCGCTGCGAGCCGCTGTTCGAGCGCCGCGCGATCCGTGGTCGTTGTCGCGGTGAAAGTCTCCAGCGGTCCTGCGAGAACCTGCTCGCGAACCTCGTCGGGTGCGAAGGCCAGCAGGATCTTCGGCCCGCCGCCGGCGTGAAGTGGGCCGCGTCGGCCGACCTGGGCGTAGAGCCTGCCCGAGTCGCGCGTTGTCCGGATGGCCACGCAGACGCTGTGCAGCCCATCGCGGACAAGCAGGTTGGCCTGCTGGCCGGTGCGCCGCGCCAGGTCATCGAGGAGCGGGCCCGCTGCCTTGATCAACGCGACGTTATCCTGTGCGCTGGCAGCCAGAAACAACGGCCGATATCCGAGCGTGTAGGTCCGCGACGCCGGCTCCTTGATGACGTAGCCACGCTGTTCGAGCGTGAACATCAGCCGGAACACCAGACTCTTGGTGTTGCCGGTCACACCGGCGAGGTCGGTCACGTTGAGTCCTGGATGCTCGGCCACCGCCTCCAGCAGGTTCAACGCCCGGTCCACGGCTGAGATCGTATATGGCATGGCTTCGCATCAAGGGCGGGATCGGGGGGCTGCCCCCGTCTGCTAGGATCGTTCAACGCTTTGCGTCCGAACCGGGCTTTTGCGTAGCCTGAAACGGGTTTTCACACAATAAGACGCCCCAGCCGCGCCACCGCAGCATCAAGAGGAGACTGGAATGGATCACGCGCGGCATAACTCGCGTTTCGCCTTCTACGAGACCACCGGTCCTGCAGGTGACGTGATCCGGATCGAGACGCGCGCAATGCCTTTGCCGGGGCCGGGCGAGGTGCTTGTCGAGATCCAACGCTCGGGGATCAACCCGTCTGACACCAAGCGGCGTGCCGGCTGGGCCAGCTACAAGCCCCGCAGTTCGCGCATGGTCCTCCATGCCGATGGGGCTGGGATCATCATCGCGGCCGGGGACGGCGTCCCGTCGCAGCGACTGGGCCAGCGCGTCTGGCTGTGGAACGCCGAGACGGAGGAGCAGGGGACGGCGGCCGATCATTGTGTCGTGTCCGCCGCCAACGCCGTGCCGCTGCCAGACGGCGCGTCCTTCGATGTCGGGGCCTGCCTTGGGGTGCCAGCCTGTACCGCGCACCGAACGGTGTTCGCCGATGGACCGGTGGCCGGTCTGAGCGTGCTCGTCCAGGGCGGCGCCGGCGCTGTCGGCGCCTTCGCGGTCCAGTTCGCCCGGCATGCCGGGGCGCATGTCATTGCTACCGGCTCGACCCCGGAGAAGCGTGCGCAGGCGCTCGCGATGGGAGCCCACGCAGCGCTCGACTATCGTGGACTTGACGCCGCCGCGGCCATCCTGGCGGCCAATGGCGGACGCCTGCTTGACCGGATCGTCGAGGTGGATCTGGGCGAGAACCTCGCGCTCGACATCGCCGTCGCGGCCCCCAACGCGACCATCGCGTCCTACTCGTCGACGCGGGTGCGTGCGTTCAATTTCGACTACTACGCGCTGGCGCCCAAGGGGTTGAACATTCGCATCGTGCAGGGCTACTGCCTGCCCGACGACGCCCGCGCCGCGGCGATCGCAGACATCACCGCCGCACTCGAGGAAGGATGGCTGCGCCATAGCATCGGCGCGGTCTTTCCGCTGGACCGGATCATCGAGGCGCACGAGGCCGCCGAGAGCGGCAATGCCGGCAAGGTGCTGCTGGCGCTGCGGTAGGCAAAGCGCTTGCCCACCGCTTGTCCAGGATCGGGCTTCATGCGGCTCAGGGTTGCACAGACCCTAGCTGGCCTTCTTCAGGATTGGAGCCCTGGGGAGGAAATCCTCGATCAGCGCGGTTGCCTCCACCAGCTGGTTCTTGACGGCGTTGACACGGCGCGTCAGCCCCGCGGCCGCAAAGCGGCAGGTGTCCGATGCAGGGTCAAGGCTTCCCAGCGTCAATGCTGCCTTGAGGCTCGGAAGGGACCGCGAGCCGAGCGCCGGGTCGTGCAGATGACCGGGGAGGTCTTGGTACAGGACCGGATTCAGCAGTCGCGTGATACGCAGCACAAGCCGGTTCGCGGCGCGGGTCAGGTCCGCGTCGGTCACCCCGCTCACGCGCGCCTCGAACTGCTCTGCCGTCTGTTGGAAGGCTGTCACCGCAGCCTCCACCGGGCCGAAATCGAAGTTTGCGCCGGCCCCCTCGCGGTACTCGCGCAGCGAGTCGGCATAGTCTTGAGCAATGGCGCTGACCCGGAAGGGCAGCACATCCGCGGTCGCCATCCGCAACAGGATGGATGCATAGAGCTGCGTGTCCTGAACGAGAATCGCCGGGTCGATCTTGTCGATCGTTTCGTGCTCGGAGTGCCACCACCATGCGCCACCAGAGCCGCCGACATTGGGATCGCGATCCGGGTGGTCCGGCGTGAGCATGCTGTAGACCGACATCGAGCTCAGGCCGATACCCCAGAAGGACTGATCGGCCGCGCGTGATGGGCGCGTAGCGCTGACGTACTTGTCGCCGCGCTTGCCGATGGCCAGCTGCGCCTTGCTGCTCGTCATCGTCGACCAGCCGGTGATCTCCTTCGTCATCGCCTCGTTGAAATCTCCCACTTCCGCCATCTGGTGGCGCGGCACATAGACGGTGGCACCGCGCACGCCGGGTGAGTCGATGTTGAAGTAGACGATGGCGTTGCGCCTCAGCTCATCGTGGAACGTGTCCGCAAACCACGTGGAGCCGGAGTATCGGCCGTGCGAATGGCCCGGCCACCAGGCGATCTTGAGACCGTAACGCAGCTTGCCCTCGAACTGCTTCAGTACGCGGGCAAGCTCGAGGATGCAGGCGCCGCCGGTGACATTGTCGGTGGATCCGTCGAACCACGAACAGTAGTGCGCGCCGACCAGCAGGAATTCGGGTTCGCGACCCCTGATCTCCGCCACGGGCAGGCGGACCTCGCGCCAGCGCGTGTCGACCTCCGCCGTCAGCGTGGCCGAAACGGGCCCTGCGACGAGCGCTGCCCGGATCCGGGCTCCGTCGACCCCGCTGATCGAGACGACGTGCAGGTGCGGAATCGTCGCCGTCTGGTCGAACTCCGGCGTACCCCACACCGGTGTGATGATCATCTTGTGGCGCTGCTTGCCGGCCGACATCGACACCATGCCGATCGCGCCATGCTGCGCGGCATGGAGCGCGTTGTGCGGAGACGGTAGCTTGCCGACGAGCGCGATCTTGCCACGCAGATCCTTGCCCGAGTAGTCCGCCTCGCCACCGTCTCCAACGTCGACCAGTTCCGCCGTGACGCCGCCCGCGGGCGTCGAAGTGCCAAAGGCGACACCGACCGCCTGGACCTCGAGCGTCCCGCCCGAGGTTGCAAGCGACAGCGCCGCCGACACGGGCGCGGAGATGTAGGACTGAAACCTGTGGACCTCGTGTGCCACGCCGTAGCGGGTCAGCGCCTCGGTGAACACGGCGCAGGCCTTCTCCTCTTCGGCACTGCCCGCAACCTTTTCGCCCAGCGCGCAGAGCGTCTCGCAGGTCTGCATCAGGTGCTGCGCGGACACGAGGTCACGGGCGTTGGCGTCGAGGCTGGACATGGCAGTCGTCTCCGGTCTCAGGATGCGGCGGGCGCAAGCGAACCGGTCGCACCCGAAGGCGCGGCCGGCATGAGGTGACAGGCCACGCGCCGGCCTGCCGCAATCGCAACGAGCGGGGGGCGCTCGGTCGTGCAGAGGGCCATCGCTTCCGGGCAGCGGTTGGCGAAGGCGCAGCCCGTGCCGACCTTGCGCGCGTCCGGCGTGCCGGGGCGCAACGGCAGCGGGTCGCGCGTCTGCGTCACCCGTGGCAGCGGGACCGCGGCGATGAGCGCCTTCGTGTAGGGGTGATGTGGCTCGCGGATGACGTCCTCGGTCGGGCCGTCCTCGACGAGCGAACCGAGATACATCACCAGCGTCCGACGGGCGACGTAGCGCACCAGCGCCAGGTCGTGGGAGATGTAGATGGCGGTCAGGCCGAGACTGTCCTGCAGCTCCCGCATCAGGTTGAGGATGCCGGCGCGCACGCTCACGTCGAGCATCGACACGGGCTCGTCGGCCACGATGAAGCGCGGTTCGAGGATCAGTGCCCGTGCCAGCACGATCCGTTGCAACTGTCCGCCCGACATTTCGTGCGGATAGCGCTCCAGCAGTTCCGTGCCGCGGATCCGGACGCGCTCCAGGACCACACGCATGCGCTCCGCATGCTCGACCGTCGGAACGCCTGCATTGATCAGCGGCTCGGCCAGCGAGCGGCCGATCGCGATGCGCGGGTTCAGCGCATCGAACGGGTTCTGGAACACGAATTGTGCCTCGCGACGGAAGGCACGCAGGCTGGTGCCGGCCAGCCCGGCCAGCACCTTGTCGCCGATACGGATCGAGCCTTGCGTGGGCTCAACCAGCTTGAGCAGGAGGCGCCCGGTGGTTGTCTTGCCGCAGCCCGATTCGCCGAGCAGGCCAACCGTTTCGCCGGCTGCAATCGAGAAGTCGACCGACCGCACGGCATGCACGACCGGTCGTTCGCCGCGCAGGACCTGCCCGATGTCCCGCGACACCGGGAAGGTCTTGCTTAGGCCGCTGACGTGGACATAGGCGTCCATGTGGACGGATCCTTTGCGGTTTCAGCCAGGGCGGCGGCTTCGTCGGAGCGCCAGCAGGCGCTGGCATGTCCACCGGCATCGCGTGTGAGCGGCGGTGGCTCGGCGTGGCAGCGCGCCTGCGCGAACGGGCAACGTGGCGCAAACCGGCAGCCGGGCGGCGGCGCGCGCAGGTCCGGAGGCGCGCCGGCAATCGGGGCCAGCGTCCCGCCGGCCCGCTCGAGGTCGGGGAACGCGTTGGTCAGACCCATTGTGTAGGGGTGGCGCGACGCTTCCAGCACTGCGCGCGTGGTGCCGGACTCGATCACCTCGCCCGCATACATCACCACAACGCGGTCACACACATAGGCGACGACGCTGATGTCATGCGTCACCAGCAGCACCGACACGCCGAGCCTCGACTGCAGGTCGCGCAGCGTGTCGAGCACCTGTCGCTGAACAATGACGTCGAGGGCTGTGACGGGTTCGTCCGCAATCACCAGGGCCGGGTGAAGCGCAAGCGCCATGGCGATGGCTGCACGCTGTCGCATCCCGCCAGAGAACTGGTGCGGATATTCGTATGCCCGGCGTGGGTCGAGTCCGACCATGGCAAAGAGTTCTTCTGAGCGCTTCGCCGCCTCGACCCGTCCCATGCCGCCGCGCAGGCGCAGCACCTCGGTCATCTGGGAACCGACGCGGTAGACCGGGTCGAGCGCGTTCATCGACGACTGCGGCACGAAGCTGATCTTGCGCCACAGGAGGTCGCGCCAGGCTCCCGGCCGGCCGTTGAGGACGTCGCGTCCCTCGAAGACGATCTCGCCGCCCATGAAGGTCGCGTTGCGCGGGACAATGCCGGTCAGGGCCCGCGCCAGCGTGGTTTTGCCGCAGCCCGATTCACCGACGAGCCCGACGACTTCGGCCGCGGCGATGTCCAGCGTGCCGCGGCTGACGGCGTGCAGCGTGCCGCCCTTGGTGGCGTAGTCGATGGCGAGCCCGCGGACGCTGAGGAGCGACATGGCGCTAGTCCTTCAGCTTCGGGAACAGGATCTCCTCATAGCCGCGGCTGATGAAGAAGCCGGCGACGACAACGAGCACAATGCAGAGCCCTGGCGGGATGAACCAGAAGTAGCTACCCCGCGACAGCGCCTGCGACGCGTAGGCATCCTGCAGCATGCCGCCCCAGGAGATGGAATTCGAGGGCCCGAATCCGAGGAAGCTGATGCTTGCCTCGGTCAGGATCGCCCAGCCGATGGCGATCGAGCCGTAGAGCAGCGACAGTGGCATGATGTTGGGCGCGATATGAACCCGGATGATACGCAGGTCGCTCGAACCTGCTACCCGCGCTGCCTCGACAAAGCCGCGTTCGCGCAGCGTCAGCACCTGCGAGCGGATGACACGCGCGGTGTTGGGCCAGAGCAGGACCGTGATCGCCAGAACGACGTTCTGCGTCTGCGGCCCGAGGAACGCTGCAAGCACGATGACGAAGGGCAGGAAGGGGATGCCCAACGCAATATCGGAGAGCCGCATCAGGATCTGGTCGGTGAGCCCGCCGAAATAGCCTGAGACCAAACCAACGACCGTGCCCAGTGCAACGACGGCTGCGGCTGCCGTAAGGCCCACGAGGAAAGCACTG
>JBMOJG010000048.1:0-9667 GCA_049316925.1 Alsobacter sp.
ACGACGACGCTGGCCTGGTCGCTTGGCGTCCAGTCAGGCCTGCTGATCGTCTGGATGGGGCTCGCCGATCGCCCGGCGCTGGTGAACAGCCTCAAGGCGTGGCGGCCGTCGCTGTTTGCCGGGTTCATGGGGGCGTTCGCGTCGCAGTTCTGGTTCATCGGCTTTGCCCTGACGAGCGCGGCGAATGTCAGGACGCTCGCGCTGGTCGAGGTGCTGTTTGCCCAGGCCGTGTCGCGCCGCCTGTTCGATCAGGCGACCACCCGGCGGGAATATGCCGGCATGGCACTGATCGTCGCCGGTGTGGCGCTGCTGCTGGCCTCGCACTAGCCACGGAAGGTGCTAGCGCTTTGGTTTCGTCTCAGCGCCGCAGGTCGGGCCGATCTCCTTGAGGTTGTGGGTGTCGCTGACCGTGGTGTTCGGGGCCTCGCCCGGCGCCTCGGGCTTGGGCGCACCGGCCGATGCGCCACCCCTGTAGGAGGGCGGATCGCTGGCCGGAAAGGACATTTCCGAGCCGGCATCGACGAGCTTTCGCGGCTGGCCCTCGTGTCATAGGCCTCGCAATAGCGGGTGAACACCGTCGATTGATCCCTGCGGGGCAGCGTCAGTCCGGACTCGCACAGAGCAGGGTCACGACCTCCTCCTGGCTGCGCCGGGCGAGACCGGCCTGGGCATCGCCGCGACCGTGGCGGGCGGCCTCATCGTGGGCCGAGATGGCGATGGATTGCGTCATGGTGCCCTCGAGGCGCGGCCGATGGGGCGGGCCGCAGCATGTGTCGGGTCCCAACGTCCGGGCGCCGGTGCCGTTCCCGCCGTGCGGTCCTGCACCCTTGATGGCCCGGGCCGGAGGCGTAAGGTGCGGCAACTGGCAGAGGAGACGCGTCATGACCGCCTGCATCGTTGGCTGGGCCCATACCCCGTTCGGCAAGATGGACGCCGAGAGCGTCGAGAGCCTCATCGTCCGGGTGACCAATGAGGCGCTCGACAATGCGGGGATCGACGCCTCCGAGGTCGACGAGATCGTGCTGGGCCACTACAACGCGGGCTTTTCCGCTCAGGATTTCACCGCTTCGCTGGTGCTGCAAGCCGATCCGGCGCTGCGCTTCAAGCCGACGACACGGGTGGAGAATGCCTGCGCGACCGGGTCGGCCGCCGTGCACCAGGGCCTGAAGAGCATCGCGGCGCGCAGCGCCCGGACCGTGCTGGTCGTGGGCGTCGAGCAGATGACCAAGACGCCGGGTCCGGAGATCGGCAAGACGCTGCTGAAGGCGTCCTATCTGCCTGAGGACGGCGATACGCCCGGCGGCTTCGCCGGCGTGTTCGGCAAGATCGCGGCCGCATATTTCCAGAAGTACGGTGACAATTCCGATGCGCTCGCCCTGATTGCGGCGAAGAACCACAAGAACGGCGTCTCGAACCCCTATGCGCAAATGCGCAAGGACATCGGCTTCGACTTCTGCCGGCAGGAGAGCGAGAAGAACCCGTTCGTGGCCGGGCCGCTGAAGCGCACCGACTGTTCGCTGGTGTCGGACGGCGCTGCCGCGCTGGTGATCTGCGACGTCGAGACGGCGCTGCGCCGCAAGCGCGCGGTCGCCTTCCGCGCGTCCTCGCATGTGCAGGACTTCCTGCCGATGTCGAAGCGCGACATCCTGAAGTTCGAGGGCTGCAGCGAAGCGTGGAAGCGGGCGCTGCTGCAGGCCGGCGTGACGCTCGATCACCTGTCCTTCGTCGAGACGCATGACTGCTTCACGGTGGCGGAGCTGATCGAGTACGAGGCGATGGGCCTGGTGCCCGAAGGCCAGGGAGCCGTCGCCATCAAGGAAGGCTGGACGCAGAAGGACGGGCGGCTGCCCGTCAATCCGTCTGGCGGCCTGAAGGCGAAGGGACACCCGATCGGCGCCACCGGCGTGTCGATGCATGCGCTGACCGCGATGCAGCTCTGCGGCGAAGCCGGCGACATGCAGATTCCGGCTGCGACGCTCGGTGGCATCTTCAACATGGGCGGCGCCGCCGTCGCGAACTACGTGTCGATCCTCGAGCGGATTCGCTGAATGACCGCGGCCGTCGGCCGCGGCTGCAAGGACCACTCAGGACGTGCGCGGCAGCGCGCCCGTCATTCGCCTGGGACGCGGGTTGCGAGCGCGAGGGCGTGAACGCCTCCGGCCAGTTCGCCGGCCAGGAGCCCGTTGACCATCCGGTGACGTTCGACCCGGCTCTTGCCGCGGAAGGCTTCCGACACCACTTCGACCCTGAAGTGAGTCTCACCGCCCTCGCGCCAGCCACCATGGCCGCGATGCTGGTCAGACTCATCGACGACCGACAGGGACACCGGTGCGAGACCGTCCGTCAGCTTGCGGCTTATCGCGTCCTTAACGCCCATCTGACATCCTGAGCTGGAGTTTCGGATCGGCCCTGCGGCCCCCATTGTGGCCGCGAAGCCGCGCCCTTCCGCCGACCTGGTCCGCCGGGTCGCACCCGGCTTGCCCTGCCCGCCCGACCACTCATAATGCCTGCACAATGAATCTCAACTCGCCCCTTTTCGATCGCATTCGCACCCGCACCCGCCGGGCGGAGCAGGCGCGCGCCGAGGCGGCGGCCGCCGGCGGTTGCGAGCATCCCGGATGCAGCCAGAAGGGCGAGCATCGCGCGCCGAAGGGCCGTTCCCACGAGGGCCAGTACTGGCGCTTCTGCATCGATCACGTCCGTGAATACAACCAGTCCTACAATTACTTCGCCGGCATGACCGATGACGCGGTGATGCGCTACCAGAAGGACGCACTGGTCGGCCACCGGCCGACGTGGTCGATGGGCGTCAACGGTGCGAAGGCCCGGCCGACCGGTGCCGAGGGTCCTGAAGCCTTCGCGTATGACGATCCGCTCGGCGTGTTCCGGGCGGCGGGGTTTGCCGGCCGGGCGGCGCCGGAGCCGGAACGCCGTCCCGGCGTCGGGCCGGTGGCCCGCCGCGCCTATGACGTTCTCGGCCTCGATGAGAGCGCCGACGCCGCAGCCGTGAAGGCCCGCTACAAGCAGCTCGTGAAGCAGGTCCACCCGGACGCGAATGGCGGCGACCGGTCCTACGAGGACCGGCTGCGCGAGGTGATCACCGCCTACAACACCCTGAAGGCGGCCGGGCTGGCGTGAGCCGGTGCTGCGACGGGATGCGACCGCGGTGCGCGGGTGCAGCGTCGCTGTTGCGCGGCGCGCGAATTGCCTCCGGGCTTTCGAGCCCTTAAACAGGACAAGGGGTTCCGGCCCCGGGCCGCTGTCCCGGGCATCGCCGTCCCGTCTCGCCAGTGAGGATCCATGTCTTCCATGACTGCAACGGTGCCGGGCCTGCCGGACGTAATGAAGTCCGCCCGCAAGCTGTTTGGCATCGATTCCGACATGGACGTGCCGGCCTATTCGACGCCGGACGCCCATGTGCCCGATCTCGATCCCGATTACCTGTTCGACCGCGACACCACGCTGGCGATCCTGGCCGGGTTTGCGCGCAACCGGCGCGTGATGGTCACCGGCTATCACGGCACGGGCAAGTCGACCCATATCGAGCAGGTCGCGGCCCGGCTGAATTGGCCCTGCATCCGCATCAACCTCGACAGCCATGTGTCGCGCCTCGACCTGGTCGGCAAGGATGCGATCGTGCTCAAGGACGGCAAGCAGGTGACCGAGTTCCAGGACGGCATCCTGCCCTGGGCCCTGCAGAACAACATTGCGCTGGTGTTCGACGAGTATGATGCCGGCCGCCCGGACGTCATGTTCGTGATCCAGCGCGTGCTGGAGATCTCCGGCAAGCTGACCCTGCTCGACCAGAAGCGGGTGATCCGCCCGCATGGGGCCTTCCGGCTGTTTGCGACCGCCAACACGGTCGGGCTCGGCGACACGTCGGGGCTCTATCACGGCACCCAGCAGATCAACCAGGGCCAGATGGACCGGTGGTCGATCGTCACGACGCTGAACTACCTCCCGCACGACAAGGAGGTCGACATCGTCCTGGCCAAGGCCAAGCACCTCACCGGCAAGGAGGGTCGCGACACCGCCAACAAGATGGTGCGGGTCGCTGATCTCACCCGCAATGCGTTCATCAATGGCGATTTGTCGACAGTGATGAGCCCGCGCACCGTCATCACCTGGGCGGAGAACGCCGAGATCTTCAAGAGCATCGGCTTCGCCTTCCGGCTCACCTTCCTGAACAAGTGCGACGAGCTCGAGCGGCCGCTGGTGGCGGAGTTCTTCCAGCGCTGCTTCGGCCAGGAGCTCCCGGAGAGCGCGGTCAACGTCGCGCTGAGCTGAGGTCCGATGCCACGGGTCGTCCTTGAAAAGCACTACGGTGCTGCCAAAAAAGCGATCTGGGCGGGCCTCGTCGCCTACAACCGCAGCGTCATCGGCGCACAGCCGGGCAAGACTGTCGTTGTGTCGGTGAAGGATGAGGGTGCCGTCGCCGGTGGCGTTGTCGGCGAGGTCTGGGCGGGGTGGCTTTTCATCCAGCTGTTCTGGCTCCAGGAAGCGCTCCGGGGTCGTGACTTGGGCTCGGAGGCCCTGAAGACGCTGGAGGCCGAGGCGCGGCGCCTGGGGGCGACCCAGGCCTATGTCGATACGTTCAGCTTCCAGGCGCCGGATTTCTACCGCAAGCTCGGCTACCACGAGTTCGGGCGGCTTGAGGGGTGGCCGCTGGGGCATTCCCGCTACTGGATGACGAAAGCCCTATGACCACCAACCGCAAGCCGCCCCAGCCGAAGGAAGCGCCAGCCGAACCGTTCAAGCGGGCGGTTGCCGGCACGCTGCGGGCGATCGCGCGGCAGCCCGAGTTCGAGGTGGCGTTCGCGCCCGACCGGCCGTCGCTGACCGGCGACAAGGCACGGCTGCCCGAGCCGCCACGCAAGATGACCGCCGCCGACGTGGCGATTGTGCGCGGCCATGCCGACTCGATGGCGCTGCGGCTGGCCTGCCACGACGGCGCGGTGCACCGCCGGCTGGCGCCGCAGGCCCAGGCGGCGCGGGCGGTGTTCGATGCAGTCGAGCAGGCGCGGTGTGAGGCCATCGGCGCGCGGCGGATGGCCGGCGTGTCGGCGAACCTCTCGGCGATGCTGGAGGACCGCTATCATCGCGGCAACTATCACGAGATCACCGACCGGGCCGACGCGCCGCTGGAGGATGCGGTCGCGATGATCGCGCGCGAACGCATGACCGGCCTCAGGCCGCCGCCGGCAGCCCAGAAGATCGTCGATCTGTGGCGCCCCTGGATCGAGGAGAAGGCCGGCAAGGATCTCGACCGGCTCGGCGACGCGCTGGAGAACCAGCGCGGGTTTGGCCGGGCGGTGCGGGAGATGCTGGCCAGCCTCGACATGGCCGAGGATGCGTCGCTCGATCCTGACGAGAACGAGGACAGCACGGACGACCAGTCCTCCGGCAACCAGCAGACGCAGCAGGAAGGCGAGACCGAGGACCAGTCGGCGTCCGAATCCGCCGAGACGGAGCGCTCCGAGGACGCCCAGGAGGAGATGGAAGACGGCATGACCGAGTCGGCCGACGGGCCGACCGGTGAGATGCCGGACGATGCCGACGATGCCGATGGCGAGGATCCGTCCGAGGCCATGCGCCCGCCGGTGTCGAGCACCCGCGAGACGCGCGGGCCCGACTACAAGGCCTTCACGCAGAAGAACGACGAGGTCATCGACGCCGAGGATCTGTGCGATGCCGACGAGCTGGCGCGGCTGCGGGCCTATCTGGACAAGCAGCTCGGCCATCTGCAGGGCGTCGTGGCCCGGCTTGCCAACCGGCTGCAACGCCGGCTGATGGCGCAGCAGAACCGGGCCTGGGAGTTCGATCTCGAGGAGGGCGCCCTCGATCCGGCGCGGCTGCCGCGCATCGTCATCGATCCATTCCAGCCGCTGTCGTTCAAGCGCGAGAAGGACACGACCTTCCGCGACACCGTGGTGACGCTGCTGATCGACAATTCCGGCTCGATGCGCGGCCGTCCCATCACGGTCGCGGCGACCTGCGGTGACATCCTGGCGCGCACGCTGGAGCGCTGCGGCGTCAAGGTCGAGATCCTCGGCTTCACCACCCGGGCGTGGAAGGGCGGCCAGTCTCGCGAGGCGTGGCTGCAGTCGGGCAAGCCGGCCAATCCGGGGCGGCTGAACGATCTGCGCCACATCGTCTACAAGTCGGCCGACGCGCCGTGGCGGCGGGCGCGGCGCAATCTCGGGTTGATGATGCGCGAGGGCCTGCTCAAGGAGAACATCGACGGCGAAGCGCTCGACTGGGCGCACCAGCGCCTGCTGGCGCGGCCGGAGCAGCGCAAGATCCTGATGATGATCTCCGACGGGGCTCCCGTGGATGACTCGACCCTGTCGGTCAATCCGGGCAACTATCTGGAGCGGCATTTGCGCCATGTCATCGACGAGGTCGAGAACCGCTCGCCGGTGGAGCTGATCGCCATCGGCATCGGCCACGACGTGACCCGCTACTACCGCCGCGCCGTCACCATCGTCGACGCCGAGGAGCTCGGGGGGGCGATGACCGAGAAGCTCGCCGAGCTGTTCGAGGAAAAATCCGTTCCGGTGAGGGGCGCTACCCCGCGCCGTCGCGCGCGCGCATGAGGCCAGTCAGCCGCCGGTCGCTGCTGCTGCAGGGCGCAGGCGCGCTTGCGGTCCTGCCGGGGGCGAACGCATGGGCGCGTGGCGCGTGGCCGCCGACCCCGATCGCGGTGCATGAGCGGCCCATCAGCCATTTCGCGCTGTTCGACCGAGACCGCAGCCGGTTCGGACCGCTGGTGTTTCTCGGCGGTTTCGAACTGAGGAGCCAGCATCACGCGTTCGGCGGCTTTTCCGGCCTGGCAGCGACGGGCGGTGACGGGCTTCTGGCCGTCTCCGACAATGGCTGCTGGCTCAGCCTGCAGCTGCGCGGCGCACCGGACGGCCGGCCGCTCGGGGTCGCCGATGCGGTGATAGCGCCGATGCTCGATGCCGGCGGCGTGCCGCTCGGCGATTCCAGGCGGTACGATACCGAAAGCCTCGCGCTGGTCGACGGCACGGCCTATGTGGGGATCGAACGCACCCAGGAGGTGATGCGGTTTCCGTTCGGGCGCGACGGCCTGCGCGCCCGCGGGCGGCCGGTTCCGGCGCCGGCCGGCATGGGCAAATGGCCGTCCAACCGGGGGCCCGAGGCGGTCGGCATCCTGCCCGCCGGTCCGCTGGCCGGCAGCCTGATCGTCATCGCCGAACAGTCCCATCCGGGCGCCGATACGCCGACAGAGGGGTTCTTCCTCACCGGTCCGCAGCGCGGCGCCTTCAAGGTGGCGCGCCACGACAGCTTCGACGTCACCGACATCGCCTTCCTGCCGGGCGGCGACATGCTGGTGCTGGAGCGACATTTCAGCTGGCTGAGCGGCGTGGCGATGCGGCTGCGGCGGGTGCCGCTGGCCAGCGTACAACCCGGCGCGCTGCTCACGGGCCAGCGCCTGCTCGAGGCCGACATGCGCTTCCATATCGACAACATGGAAGGACTGTGCGTACAGCGCGCGGCCGACGGCTCGACGCTTCTGACGATGATCTCAGACGACAATTTCTCGGCGCTGCAGCGCACCGTGCTGCTGCGCTTCCGCTACGAGGGCTGACCAGCCGTCTCGACGGGACGCACCACCCGCAGCAGCGCCCCGTAGGGCAGCAGCGCCAGCAGGGCGATCGCCACCTTCACGCCGAAGTCGCAGATCGCCAGGCTGACCCACAGCGGTACCGGCCCGAAGCCGAGGAACGGCACCGCGGCCGTCATCCCGGGGTCGCCGGCGAAGGCCAGCGAGAAGAACAGGGCGGTGTCCAGCGCGGAGCCGATCAGGCTGCCAACCAGCGGCGCCCGCCACCAGGACTGCCGGCGCAACCCGTCGAACACCGTCACGTCGAGCATCTGGCCGACGAGAAAGGCGGTTCCGGACGCCAGCGCGATCCGCGGCGTGGCGAACGCCACCGACAGCACCACCGCCAACACAAAGCCGACCGCGACGAGGCGGCGGGCCGTGCCCACCCCGTAGCGTCGGTTGGTCAGGTCGGTGACGAGGAACGACACCGGGTAGGTGAAGGCACCCCAGGTGAGGTAGTCGCCCAATCCCCAGTAGGGGAAGGGATGCTGCACGAGGATGTTGGAGGCGACGACGATGGCCGCCATCGCCAGGACGGGAAGTGCAAGCTGGCGAAGCATGGTCATCATCCCGTGTATCCCGAAGGGGCCGTTCAACAGAAAAGCCCCGCCCAGGAGGGCGGGGCCTGGCCGGATGGCGGAGCCGCGCGCTTAATGCGCGACGACCGCCTGCTTCTTGTGGATCTCGCGCTTCAGCGTGCGCGCGCCCTGCGACAGATCATCCTCGGAGGCCTTCACCAGAAAGGCGTCGAGGCCGCCGCGGTGCTCGACCGTGCGCAGGGCATTGGCCGACACGCGCAGCCGCACGGAGCGGTTCAGCGCATCCGACTGCAGCGTCACGGCGACGAGGTTCGGGAGGAACCTCCGCCTGGTCTTGCGGTTCGAGTGGCTCACCAGATTGCCGGTCTGCACACCCTTGCCGGTCAGTTCGCACCGACGTGCCATGTTGTTCGTCCTTGTTCCTGATCGTCGCCACCCGGGGCCCAGCGGCGAGCAGGCTCGCCAGACAGACAGAGGGCGGCAGAAGCCGCCACCGGGGACCACGCAGCATTCAATGGTCGGCGGTCTATAGTAGATCGGGCGCCTCGACGTCAAGTCGCCGGATCGGCCGCGAATCAGTCACAATGCACAGCTGAAATCTTCGAAACAGCGCCGGTGGCGCGTCTCAGTACAGGCCGTGCCCCATGCCGGAACGTCGTTTTTGCCTCCTCGTCGCGCTCGCTGTGTCGGTTCCGCTGGCGACGCCGGCACGCGCCGAGACGGTCGACATCCAGTACGGGCTGACCCTTGCCGGCCTGTCGATCGGCACCGCCACCCTGACGGGTTCGGTGGGACGTGACAGCTACAAGATCGACGTCAAGGCCCGCATGACCGGGCTGGCAGGCATGGTGACGAGCGGCCGCGGCGCCGGTTCGTCATCCGGCAGCACCGCCTCGGGCCGGGTGGTGCCGTCTTCCTACGCGCTGTCGTCGGGCGGAACCGGCAAGGTCTACACGGTGCGGATGGCCCTGACGGGCGGGGCCGTCTCCGCCGTCGAGATCATGCCGCCGCTGGAAGGCAAGGTCGACAGGGTGCCGCTGACCGACGGCCACAAGCGCAACATCGTCGATCCCGTGAGCGCACTCGTGATGCCGGTCACCGGGTCCGGGCTGCTCGAGCCCGCCGCCTGCAGCCGCACCCTGCCGGTGTTCGACGGGGCAGGCCGGTTCGATGTCACGCTCAGCTATTCGACCACCCGCAGCGTCGACCTGCCGGGCTACAGCGGCCCGGTGCTGGTCTGCGCCGCCCGCTATGTTCCCATCGCGGGTCACCGCACCAACCGTCCGTCGACGCAGTTCATGGCCGACAACCGTGACATGGAAGTGTGGCTGGCGCCGGTGGAAGGCGCCCGCACGCTGCTGCCGGCCCGCATCGCCGTGCGCACGATGGCGGGGATGACCATCATCGAGGCGACGGCTTTCAATGTCCGGCGCGCATCGGCCGATCCGGCCACCACCTCGTCCACCACGACGGTTGACGCCCGGCGCAACTGACACGG
>JBMOJG010000049.1:0-9634 GCA_049316925.1 Alsobacter sp.
CGCGCGTCATTGGCGCCAAGCTCGACGATCACCGCATCGGTGCCGTCCGGCACCGACCAGTCCAGACGTTCGAGCCCCTGCGACGCGGTGTCGCCCGACACGCCCGCATTGGCGATCTCGACAGCCAGGCCACGCGCCCGGAGCGCCCGCTCCAGCACCGCCGGAAAGGCCGCCGACGCCGGCAGCATGTAGCCGGCAGTCAGGCTGTCACCCAGCGCGACGACACGCAACGGCCGGCCCTGTGAAGCGGCGCCGGTCAGCACGAGTGCCGCCGCCACGCCCGCCAGCGCCGTCGCGAGCACGAGCCGGCGCACCGGCTGCGGGTGGAAACAGGCATCATCGACCCCATATGCGGAGGCGGTCGCGGGTGGCACGGGGACAGGTTGCTCGGTCGACATGCCGGTCTACATCGGAACGGACCCGCTGATGGTCAAGGCGATCGAACTCGAAAACGTGGAGCTGAGTCTCGGCCGCGGCGCGGCGCGCGTGCACATCCTGCGAGGCGTATCGCTTGTTGTGGAGCGCGGCGAGGCCGTCGGGCTCGTGGGCCCGTCGGGCTCGGGCAAGTCCACCCTGCTGATGACCATGGCGGGGCTCGAGCGCCCGGACGCCGGCCGGGTCTGGATCGACGGCCAGGATCTTGCGCCACTCGATGAGGATGACCTCGCCCGGTTCCGCGGTCGCCGCGTCGGCATCGTGTTCCAGTCCTTCCACCTGCTGCCGACCATGACGGCGCTCGAAAACGTTGCCGTTCCACTGGAGCTGGCCGGTGCGCCCGACGCCTTCGGGCGTGCCGCTGCCGAGCTCAGGAATGTCGGGCTGGGCGAGCGCCTGTCGCATTTTCCGGCGCAACTTTCCGGCGGCGAGCAGCAGCGCGTCGCGCTGGCCCGGGCGCTGGCCCCGGACCCGGCAATTCTGGTGGCCGACGAGCCAACCGGCAATCTCGACGACACGACTGGACGGCAGATCATCGACCTGATGTTCGCGCTGAAGCGCGAGCGCGGCGCGAGCCTCGTGCTCGTCACCCACGATGCCGGGCTGGCGGCACGCTGCGACCGGACGGTGGCGATGCGATCGGGACGGATCGAGACGCCCGCCGTGTCGGCGGCCTGACCATGCATGGCACCCTCAAAGCGCAGCCCGCCGCCCGGCCGGACCGTCCCGGCGGCATGGGCGTCACGCTCAGGCTCGCCTGGCGCAACCTGCGAGGCGGCGTCAGCGGCTTCGGCATCTTTCTCGCCTGCATCGCGCTGGGAGTCGCTGCCATCGCCGGGGTCGGCTCGGTCGCCCGCTCGCTGGGCGACGGGCTGGCCAGCCAGGGACGCTTGATCCTCGGCGGCGATATCGCCGCGTCTCTGATCCAGCGCGAGGCCACCCCGGCGGAGCGCGCCGGGCTGGACGCGCGCGGCAAGGTCAACAGCGTCGCCACCCTCCGGGCGATGGTGCGGACGGCGGACGGACGGACCGCACTGGTCGAACCCAAGGCCGTCGACGCAAGCTACCCGGCGGTCGGCACCCTGGTGGTGGCGCCCCCTTCAACGCCCGCGGCCCTGCTGGCGCGGCAGGGTGAGGGACCGAACGCCGTCTGGGGTGCGGCGGCCGATCCGGCCCTGTTCACCCGCCTCGGCCTTCGCCCCGGCGACGAGATCCGCCTCGGCGAGTCGCGGATCGTGCTGCGCGCGACGGTCGTCTCGGAGCCCGACAAGCTGGCTGCCGGGATCGCCTTCGGGCCGCGGCTGCTGCTGTCCCAGGAGGCCTTGCGCGCCTCCGGGTTGCTGCAACCGGGCAGCCTGGTGCGATGGACCTACCGGATCGCCCTTCCGGACGGCAGCGACGAGGTCGCGCTGGCCGGCGTCTCCGACGCGATCGCCCGCGAATTGCCGGAATCCGGGTTCGAGGTCCGTTCGCGCACCAACGCGGCGCCGCAGTTCAGCCGCAACATCGAGCGGTTCAGCCAGTTCCTGACGCTGGTGGGCCTCACCGCCCTCATCGTCGGCGGCGTCGGCGTCGCCAACGCGGTGTCGGCCTATGTCGAGCGCCGCCGCACCACCATGGCCACGCTGAAGAGCGTCGGGGCCACCGGCGGGCATGTCTTCGCGATTGCGCTGATCGAGATCCTCGCCCTGGCCGTGCTGGGCATCGCCCTCGGCCTCGCCGGTGGCGCCGCTCTGCCCTACGTGCTGTCGGCCACGCTTGGGTCGGTGCTCCCTGTGCCACTCGAGCCGCATGTCTACACCCGCGAACTCCTGGTCGGCGGGCTCTACGGCATCCTGACGGCGCTGGCCTTCTCGCTCTGGCCGCTTGGCCGCGCCCATGATGTGCCGGTGTCGGCCCTGTTCCGCGACGGCGTCGATCCAGCCGTCCGCCGTCCGCGCCCGCGCTACCTCGTCATGGTCGGCCTCGCCGCGCTGGCGCTTGCGGGCACAGCCATCCTTCTGGCGTATGACCGCCGCATCGCCATTGCCGCAGTGATCGGGACAGCCGTCGCCTTCGTGCTGCTGCGACTGATCGCCTTCGGCATCATGCGGGCGGCGGCGGCCATGCCGCATGCCGGCCGCACCGAGTGGCGGCTCGCTTTGGCTAACATTCACCGGCCGGGGGCACTGACGCCGTCGCTGGTGCTGTCGCTGGGGCTCGGCGTCACCCTGCTGGTCGCGCTGGGCATGATCGACGCGACGATCCGTGGCCAGCTGTCGCGGTCGCTGCCCGAACGCGCGCCGAGCTTCTTCTTTCTCGACGTCTCCAACGCCGACGCCACCCGCTTCGACACTGTGCTGCGCGACGCCGCGCCCGGCGCCGCCATCGAGCGCGTCCCGATGATGCGCGGCCGCATGGTGTCGGTGAAGGGCGTTCCCGCCCAGGACGTCAAGGCGGCGGAGAACGCCGCCTGGGTGCTGGAGGGCGACCGTGGCATCACCTACGCGTCGGCCCCGCCAACCGGTTCGGTCATTACCGCAGGCCAATGGTGGCCGGCCGACTATCAGGGCCCGCCGCTTGTGTCGTTCGACCAGGAGCTGGCACGCGGCCTCGGGCTGACGCTGGGCGACAGTATCACGGTGAATGTGCTGGGCCGGAACCTCACCGCCAAGATCGCCAATCTGCGCAGGGTCGAGTGGCAGTCACTCGGCATCAATTTCGTGATGGTGTTCTCAGCCAACACCTTCGCGGGTGCACCCCACACCTTCCTGTCGACCCTCGCCTTCCCGGGCGGCGGATCACCGGCGCAGGAGGCATCCGTCGTGGCCGCGATGGCGCGCGATTTCCCCAACGTCACCTCGGTTCGCGTCAAGGACGCGCTGGACGCCATCAACGAGGTGGTGGGCCAACTGGCGCTTGCCATCCGCGGCGCCAGCACCGTGGCGTTGCTCGCCAGCATCCTGGTCCTCGCTGGCGCGCTCGCCGCCGGCCACCGCTCCCGCGTCTATGATGCTGTCATCCTCAAGACCCTGGGGGCGAGCCGGTGGCGGCTGCTCGGCGCCTTCCTGCTAGAGTATGGCTTGCTGGGCGCCGTCACGGCCCTGTTCGGCACGCTGGCCGGCAGCCTCGCCGCCTGGTGGGTTGTCAGATCCGTGATGAAACTCGAGTTCGAATGGCCATTCGCCAGTGCTACGGCGGTGGCGTTCGGCGCTATCGCCCTGACCGTCTGCCTTGGACTGGTCGGAACCTGGCGAATTCTGGGACAGAAACCCGCCCCGTATTTACGTAATCTCTGAGTAAAATCGACACACTCTTCGACAAGCCGGCTCTTTTTCGGCCCGCGTTTACGCTCTTGCGGGAGAGAGGCTGGAATTAAACGCCGGGACCCCGGCGCCGGCCCTTGTCATTCGGTAATGTGACCCTCATATTCCGCTCAACTGCCGGACACCCGGCGGGAGGGTTTTGAATCCGCTCTTCGAGAGGACTCACATGTCGAACTATGATCCCAACGCCTACGCCCAGTTCGGTTCGGGCACCGTCCGCGCCGGGGCCGCCGAGTATGACATGGGCCTTCGGGCCTATATGCTTGGCATCTACAACCACATGACGCTGGCGCTGGCGATCTCGGCGCTTGTCGCGCTGGGCTCGTTCATGCTCTCGGTCGCACCCGACGCGTCGTCGGCCGTGGCCCGCATGGGCGGCACCAACCTGACCTCATTCGGCGCCGCCGTCTATGGCAGCCCGCTGAAGTGGGTCGTCATGCTGGCACCGCTTGCCTTCATCTTCTTCCTCTCGTTCCGCTTCGAGAGGATGAGCTACGGCGCCTTGCTCGGCACCTTCTGGGCCTTCGCGGCCGTGATGGGTCTGTCGCTGGGCTCGATCTTTCTGATCTACAAGGTCGGCAGCATCGTTCAGGTGTTCTTCGTCACCGCGGCGGCCTTCGGCGGTCTGTCGCTCTTCGGCTACACCACGAAGCGCAACCTGTCGGCGATGGGCTCGTTCCTGATGATGGGCCTGATCGGTCTCGTCATCGCCGGCCTGGTGAACGTCTTTCTGCAGAGCAGCATCCTGCAGTTCGCCCTCAACGTCATCGGCGTGCTCGTCTTCGCCGGCCTGACCGCGTGGGACACGCAGCGCCTGAAGGAAGAGTACGACGTCGTGTCTGGCGACACGGTGATGGCCCAGAAGGCTTCGGTGATGGGCGCTCTGACGCTGTACCTGAACTTCATCAACATGTTCCAGATGCTGCTGTCGCTGTTCGGCCAGCGCAACAACTGATCGGGACTGCCCGAATGACAAAGGCCCCGGCGCAAGCCGGGGCCTTTTGCTTTGGTAGGGCCTCTTGCAATCGGCAAGCCGGCCGGATCAGCCGACGACCAGGCGCACCGGCTTCTCCAGCACCTGCAGCACGCGGGTCAGCTCGTGGCCGCGCTTCAGCACCAGACCGCCCGCCGCAATCACCGCATAAGCCCCCTGCCGCCGCGCCAGCCGTGGCACCTTCTCGATGCGGTAGAGCGGGTATTCCGCCGTGCGTCGGAAGACGCAGAACACGGCCTTGTCGCGCAGGAAGTCGAGCGCGTAGTCGCGCCACTCGCCGGCCGCGACCATCCGGCCATAGAGATTGAACAGCGCCCGCAGTTCGGTGCGGTCGAACGTCACCTGCGCCGGGACCGGCGCGGTTTGGAAGGCAGGAGCAGCCTCACGGCCTCGTCCTGGCCGATCAGGCGGCGTGGCCTCCGCGTCACTCATGCTCTCTCTCCAGGCATGTCACGAATATGTCGTCGTGCAGTCTGGCATGCTTCGCGCGACCGGCAAATGCCGTTCGCAAGCTATCGGGCGGACGCAGCGTCCGGGATGGTCGAGGCCTTGCTGCCATGGCCGCCGCCCGGCCGGAGCTCACGACGCCGTGAACAAAGTCATGATTTCGCCGTGGAGCGGCCCTTCGCCCGCCCCCTTGCCCCCCGACAGTACAGATGTTGCCAGGGTCCGGAGCTGCTCGGCGGATCGATCAGCCCCCCAGCCCCACCGCCGGGCGGTTCCGGACCCGAACTTCAGTTCCCTGTTCCTGGGGGCCGGTGCCAGCCGGCCCCCTTCTTCTTGCTGGTCCGCCCTGCGGCCGGCGGGTTGAAATCCGCCGCAACGCTCGCGATATGCCGTCCGGGTGCAGTGCACCCGTTCCGACGATCGGGACCGGCCTGCCGGTCCCCGCATGCGAGGCAGCACCGTGGCAACAACCCAAGCCCCTGACCAGACGGTCTCCCCCGCCGGCGAAAACCGTGCCTTCGAGGCAGATGTTTCCCGGCTTCTCCATCTGATGGTCCACTCGGTCTATTCAGACCGTGACATCTTCCTGCGCGAGTTGATCGCCAACGCGGCCGATGCCTGCGAGAAGCTCAGGACCCTCGCGCTCGAGCAGCCCGAGCTGACGGCAGACGGCACGCCCTTCGTCATCACCATCCGTCCCGACAAGGATGCGCGGACCCTCACCGTCGAGGACAACGGCGTCGGCATGAGCCGTGACGAGCTGGTCGAGGCGCTGGGTACCATCGCCCGCTCCGGCACCAAGGCGTTCCTCGAATCGCTCGGCGAGAAGGGCGAGGGCAGCCCGCTGATCGGCCAGTTCGGCGTCGGCTTCTATTCGTCCTTCATGGTAGCCTCGAAGGTCGACGTCATCAGCCGCCGTGCCGGGTCGCAGGAAGCCTGGATCTGGTCGTCGGACGGCCAGAGCACCTACACGCTGGCCCCGGCCGGGCTTGAGGACGCGCCCGCGCGTGGCACGCGCATTGTCCTGCACCTGGCGGAAGACCGCGGCGACTATGCCGAGGCCCACACCATCCGCCGCATCGTGCGCGAGCACGGCAGCGCCGTCGCCGTTCCGATCGACCTTGTCGAGCCCGGACAGGACACGGCCCGCATCGGCGACGGCACGGCGATCTGGACGAAGCCCAAGTCCGACATCACCGAGGAGGACTACAAGAGCTTTTACCAGTCGCTCGCCACCCAGTTCGACGATCCGGCGCTGACCATCCACTACCGGGCCGAGGGTCGCCACGAGTACAGCGTGCTGGCCTTCCTGCCGTCGACCCGGCCGATGGCCCTGTTCGACCCGATGCGCAAGGGACGCGTGAAGCTCTACGTGCGCCGGATGTTCATCGCCGACGACCTCGACATCCTGCCGCCCTATCTGCGCTTCGTCAGCGGCGTCGTCGATTCCGCCGACCTGCCTTTGAACCTGTCGCGCGAGACCATCCAGGAGAGCCCGCTGCTGGCCGCGATCCGCAAGGGCGTGACCAACCGGATCCTGTCCGAGATCGAGAAGCTGGCCGAGAAGGATCCGGAGCGCTTCACCACCCTGTGGCAGAATTTCGGGCCCGTGCTGAAGGAGGGGCTCTACGAGGACTGGGAGCGCCGCGACCAGCTCTATGCGCTCAGCCGCTTTGCCACATCGACCCATCCCGACGGCAACCGCTCGCTGAAGCAGTACGTGGCGGAGCTGCGCCCCAACCAGACCGCGATCTGGTACCTGGTGGGCGACGATGCCGCGCGCCTGCGCGCCAGCCCGCATCTCGAGGGCTTCCGCACCCGCGGCATCGAGGTGCTGCTGCTGTCGGATCCGGTTGACGCCTTCTGGGTGCAGAATGCGCTGGGCTTCGACGGCAAGCCGTTCAAGTCGGTGACACAGGGCGCCGCCGATATCGCCACCGTGCCGACGGCCGACGGCGAGACCGCCCGGGACGAGGCCGATGTCTCCGCCCAGGTTGCGACGCTGCTGGCCTTCGCCAAGGAGCGGCTGGGGGATGCCGTCGCTGACGTTCGGGCCTCGAACCGGCTGGCCGAGAGCCCGGCCTGCCTCGTCGCCGAGGACGCCGGCCCGGACCGGGGCCTTGAGAAGCTGCTGGCATCGCATGGCCGCATGTCGGAGGCGACGAAGCCCGTGCTCGAGGTCAATCCGCATCACCCCCTCGTCGAGCGCCTGGCTGTCCGCTTCGGAGAGGGCGGCGACCGCGACCTGCTGGAGGACGCTGCCTTCCTGCTGCTCGATCAGGCCCGGGCCGCAGAAGGACAGGCGCCGGTTGACGCCGCCGCTTTTGGCCGGCGGCTCACCTCCCTGCTGCAGCGCGCGCTGGGCTGAACCCTCCCGGCGCAGGCCCTCGCCGGCCTGCGCCGCACCGCCGCGTGCGGGGTCGCAATCAGCGCGCCTGCGCGTGGTATTCGGCGTTCGGCCGCATGTCGACGGCCGACGCGATCCGGTTGGACATGTTGTAGAACGCCGCCACGGCGGCGACATCCCAGATGTCGCGGTCGCCGAACCCGGCCTCCCGCAGGGCCTGACGATCCGCCTCGACGATTTCGGCCGACGCCCGCGTCATCTTGACGGCAAAGCCGAGCATCGCGCGGTGCCGGGCCGAAAGCTCGGCCGCCCGCCAGTTCATCACCATCAGTTCGCCGAGCGCCGGGTCACCCGACAGCTGCCGCACCGCGGCGCCGTGCGACACGAGGCAGTAAAAGCAGCGGTTCTCGGCCGACACCACGACGGCAATCATCTCGCGTTCGAGCTTCGACAGGCCGGACGGTGCCAGCATCAGGTCGTTGTAGTAGGCCGCGAAGGCTTCGAGCTTCGCCATGTCGTGCGCATAGGCGGCCAGCACATTCGGCACGAAGCCGAGCTTCTCGCGGCATTTGTCGAAATAGGCGGCCATCGCCGGCGTCGGCTCGGCCATCGCAAGATCGAGGGCCATCGGCCGTGTATTGGTCTGCGGGACGGGCTTTTCCCCGGTTTCAACCCTTGGTTTTGTCATTTTATCCTCCCGAACCGCCGCACTTCGTCATGGTAACACCGCAACAGCCTGAATAGCATGCCGGCAAGCCGGGATACGGTCCACCGGGTGGGAGGAAACAACCATGGCCAGACGCGATCCCGATGCGCGCCATCAGCTGATCATCGCCGCTGCCGCACTGGCTCCCGAGGGACTTCCCGCCGGTTTTGTCGACGCGCTGCTGGGGCGAGTCTCCGTCGAGGACCTGGCGCTCTACGACGCCGCGTCTCTGGCGGCCTTCGCCGGTGATGCCTACGTCCATCTGGCCGAACCGCGCGTGGCCGGCGTGGAGGACACGCGGCTGATGGACCGCGACGCCGTCTATGCCGGGCATCGTCGGGCGCTGACGGTGATCGAGATCGTCAACGACAACATGCCGTTCCTGCTCGATTCGGCGCTCGCCGAGTTGACAGAGCGTGGCTACGAGATCCGCTTCGTCACCCACCCGATCCTCGCGGTGGAGCGGGACGCGTCCGGTGCCCTGGTGCGGTTCGCCGGCGAGGCGCTGGCTGGCGGCCAGTCGGGCACGCGGCGCGAAAGCCTGATCCAGATCCACGTCGATCGCATCGACGAGCCGGCGGCACGGGACGCGCTCGTGGCCGGCCTGGCGCTGGTGTTCGCCGATGTGCGCGTGGCGGTGCGCGATTGGGCCCCGATGCGCAGCCGCATCACCACGGTGGTGCACGCCTACCGGACCAATCCGCCGCCGCTGCCGGCCGACGAGATTGCCGAGGCGGTGGCCTTTCTCGACTGGCTGGCGGCCGACAATTTCACCCTGCTCGGCGTGCGCGAATACGGCTTCCCCGAAAGCGACGTCGCCGCCGATCCGGTGGAGGGCTCGGGGCTCGGCATCCTCGCCGATCCCGCCGTCAAGGTGCTGCGGCGCGGCCGCGAGCTCGTGGCAATCACCCCCGAGATCCGGGCCTTCCTCAAGGAGCCGGTGCCGCTGATCGTCACCAAGGCCAGCGTCAAGTCCCGCGTCCACCGCCGCGTCCATCTCGATTATGTGGGCGTGAAGCTGTTCACCCAGGACGGCCTGCTGTTTGGTGAACTGCAGATGGTCGGGCTGTTCACAGCATCGGCCTACACCGAGACCACCGCGCATATTCCCTATGTCCGCCACAAGGTCGCGCAGGTGATCCGCAAGGCGGGCTTCGACCCGGCGAGCTATTCGGGTCGCGCTTTGCTCAACGTGCTCGAGAGCTACCCGCGAGACGAGCTGTTCCAGGTCGGCGTCGACACGCTGCTGCGCTTCACCACCGAGATCCTCAGCCTGTACGAGCGCCCCCGCGTGCGGGCCCTGGCCCGTCTCGACCGCTTCGACAGGTTCGTCTCCGTTCTCGTCTATGTCCCGAAGGACCGCTACGACACCACGGTGCGCCTGCGCGTCGGCGAGGTGC
>JBMOJG010000050.1:0-9619 GCA_049316925.1 Alsobacter sp.
GGCTTCGTAGAAGCGGGCCAGATGACCGGGATCGAGCGAGGCGACGATCACGCCGGCAAATCCACCATCCGGGCGCCGCAGCCTGCGCGTCAGCTGCACCGACCATTTGCCCGATGCGCGTCCGAGAACAGGCCGTGAAATGAACAGGACATCCTCGGTCCCGTTGGCGTGGACGCGGAAATGCTCCCGGTCCGAGAGGTCGACCGACGACGCGACACCTCCGATATTTGAGCTGAGCATTTGGCCGGTGGCGCCGATCATCGCCACCTGGAGGGTCAGGTCGTTCAGAAAGTAGGGACTCGCCGTAAAGGCGGCGAGATCGAACTCCTCGGGATTTTTCTCGAATGCCGTGCGCAGCAGCAGAAGCGACTTGTCGACTTCCCGGATGGACCGGACCGTGTATTCCTCGAAGGAACGGACCAGATTGCCGGTGTTCTGCACCGCGGCCTGGCGCGCGCGTGTCCGCTCGACGTCGAGGTGATAGGCGACGCTGCCCCAGATCAGGGCAATCATGGCCAGTCCCAGCCACGTCGCATCCTGGCGGGCCGCGCCAAGCCACAAGCGCCAACGGGACGATTTTGCAGACATGTCGACGGGTCCCCGGACCCATGAGCGGCCCTGACCTCAATACAACCCGTTGAATGTCGCTTGCTTTAACTGCGAATGGGCCAAGCTCGTTCAGCGATTTAGCAAATGATAAGCATGGGGCGCGCGGAAGGGACTGGCGGCGTCCGGCCCTGATCGCCATATCAGCGCCAACCGGAGGTCTCCCGATGCGCATCCTGTCCTCAGTTCTGATGCTTGCGGTCCTGGCAGCCATCCAGCCCGCGCTGGCGCAGGATCCCGATCCGATCTTCAAGAAATCAACCGTATGGAACATGCTGACGCCAGACGACAAGCTCGCCACTTACGCGCTGGATGATCCCGGCGTGCAGGGGATCGCCTGCTTCTTCACCGTGCCCGAGCGTGGTGGCGTGAAGGGCATGCTCGGCCTGGCCGAGGAGCTCGCCGATGTCTCGCTGGCCTGCCAGCAGACGGGGCCCGTCATCTTCAAGGAGAAATTCGAGCAAGGTGCAGTTGTGTTCAGGCAGTCCCGCTCGCTGATCTTTAAGAAAATGCAGATCGTCCGCGGTTGCGACGTGAAGCGCAACGTTCTGGTTTATCTCGTCTACACGGACAAGATGATCGATGGTTCGCCGCAGAACTCGACATCGGCCGTCCCCATCATGCCATGGGGCGGAACCGGTACGGCCCCGAAATGCGCTGATTTCGTCGAAAAGTGAGGCGTTGGCCGGAAACGGTCAGTCGCCGCAGGTGATGGTGTAGGCTCGTGCCGCCGGAGTGACCACCTGGGTGGTCTTCACGGATGCGGTGACATCGGTGGGGTCGACTGGGCCAAAGCCGACAGCCTTGCCAAGGCCCTTGGCCTGGCACCATGCATCGGCGACGATCTTCCCGCACGACGCGCCTTCCGCCAGGCAGTCGGCAATGCCGTAGCCGTCATTGGCTGGGACCAGGAAAGAACGCTCGCTCTGGGCTGAGGCGCCGCTCGTGATCGAGAGACCGGCGAAACCCGAGGCGACAAGGGCGGCGGCAGCGAGAGCGGCAGGGAGAGTCCGGCGAAGCGACATGGCGATGGGTCCGATGGTCTTGCGGGCAGGTATGGTTGAGACAGTGCTGAACCAGTCGTGTGCAACACGTTAATGGCGGCACCGCTCCGACACTGTGTGTCCCCGCACAGGGCGTGTCCGATCCGCTCGCGGGGCGGGGTTAGCCCTGGTCGGAGCGCGGCGCAAGGGTCTGGCCTCGCCGCGAGCGATCGCGGCCCGAGTTGTTGCACCATCTCCACACCGCCCAGCGCTAGCCAGCCCTGACTTGACGCGGTTGGGCTGCGCGCCCATGGTAGTCGGATGACGGATCCGCGCCGCGTTTCCCCAATCGTGATGATTTGCAGCTAGCGTCTTCGCTGGCTGGATCCGTCTTTTCCTGATCATTCGGAGCGGACGACCCGGCCAGCCAGGCCAGGGACATGCCATGCCGCTCTCGCTTTACAATACGCTGACCCGTCGCAAGCAGACCTTCGCCCCGATCGATGCGGAGCGCGTGCGGATGTATGTCTGCGGCCCGACGGTCTATGACCATGCCCATATCGGAAATGCGCGGCCGATCATCGTGTTCGACGTGCTTTTCAGACTGCTGAGGCACGTCTATGGGTCGGAACGGGTGGTCTATGTCCGCAACATCACGGACGTGGATGACAAGATCAACGCGCGGGCGGCGGAGCGTGGCATCTCGATCCGGGAGCTGACCGAAGAGACCTACGGGATCTTCCGCGACGATGTCGCCGCCCTGGGTGCGCTTCCTCCCACCCAGGAGCCGCGTGCAACCGAGCATATCGCCGAGATGCTGGCGATCATCGAGCGCCTCATCGCCGCTGGACACGCCTATGCGGCGGAAAGCCATGTCCTGTTCAGCGTGCCGTCAATGCCGGACTACGGGATGCTCTCCCGCCGGACGCTCGACGACATGATCGCTGGCGCGAGGGTCGAGGTGGCGCCCTACAAGCGGGACGCCACGGATTTCGTGCTCTGGAAGCCGTCTGCCGAGAACGAGCCCGGCTGGGACAGTCCCTGGGGCCGTGGCCGACCAGGCTGGCACATCGAGTGCTCGGCCATGAGCTGGAAGCATTTGGGCGAGTGCTTCGACATCCATGGAGGCGGAATCGATCTCGTTTTCCCGCACCACGAGAACGAGATCGCCCAGTCGCGCTGCGCCTTCGGGCACCCGGCAATGGCCAATGTCTGGATGCATAACGGCTTCCTTCAGGTCGAAGGCGAGAAAATGTCGAAAAGTCTCGGCAATTTCGTCACGATCCGCGAGCTTCTGGCGACGGACCGGTTCGGCGACCAGTCCTGGGACGGCGCCGTGCTGCGGCTGGCGATGCTCCGTACGCATTACCGGCAACCGATCGACTGGACCGTCGAGGGGCTGACGGAGAGCGAGCGACTGGTCGAGCGCTGGCGCAACACGGTCCGCCGCAAGGGCTTCGACCCTCAGCCGGTTCCCGCCGCCATGATCGAGGCCCTGTCGGACGACCTGAACACGCCGGCTGCGCTGCGCGTCCTGTCGGAACTGGGCACCCGCGCCAATGGCTACCTGTTTGGCGGAGGCGATGTGCCGCCGTTGCCGGAGGCGGCGCGCGAGTCGGAAGGCCGGCGTGTGGCCGGAGAGCTGGTGGCTGCGGCCGAATTGCTCGGCATTGCGCTGGACGTCGCGCAGGAGCAGATCGACGAGACGGATCGTGCCGCGATCCAGGCCTTGATCGACGCGCGCCTTGCGGCGCGGGCTGCCAGGAACTGGGCGGAAAGCGACCGGATCAGGGACGAGCTGACCGGGATGGGCGTTGTCCTGATGGACAACAAGGACGGGACGACAAGCTGGGAGCTGAAGCCATGAGCCGTACGCTCCGGATCTTGGCCGGATCGGAGCGGGCGGCGGAGCCTGAACGCGCCACATCGTTCCGCACGCGCAGCGTCGCTTGGGCCCAGAACGCATCGGTTCGGAGCGCGTGACGGTGGCCAGGGAGCGTATCTACCTGTTCGACACGACGTTGCGGGACGGCGCCCAGACAACCGGGATCGATTTCTCGCTGGAGGACAAGATCCAGATTGCCGGCATGCTGGACAGTCTGGGCATTGACTATGTGGAAGGCGGTTATCCGGGCGCGAATCCGCTCGACACGGCGTTCTTCGCCGTCCGGCGGACCAGTCGGGCACAGTTCACGGCGTTCGGGATGACCAAGCGGGCAGGACGCTCGGCCGCCAACGACCCCGGCGTGGCGGCGCTGCTCGACAGTGCCTGCGATGCTGTCTGCTTTGTGGCCAAGGCCTGGGACTATCACGTGCATGTCGCGCTTGGCTGCACCCTGGAGGAAAATCTCGAGGGCATCGCCGACAGCGTCGCCGCCGCAACCGCGGCGGGGCGTGAGGCCATGGTTGATTGCGAGCATTTTTTTGACGGCTACAAGGCCCATCCCGACTACGCACTCGCCTGCGCGACGACCGCGCTGGCAGCCGGCGCGCGCTGGATCGTGCTGTGTGACACGAATGGCGGCACGCTGCCGCACGAGGTCGAGGCGATCGTCGCCTCCGTCGCGCGCCACGTTCCCGGCGAGCGTCTCGGAATCCACGCCCATGACGATACCGGGCAGGCCGTGGCGAACTCGCTGGCGGCCGTCCGGGCCGGGGCCCGGCAGATCCAGGGCACGCTGAATGGCCTCGGCGAGCGCTGCGGGAACGCCAATCTTGTCACGCTGATCCCGACGCTGGCGCTGAAGCCTGACTTCGCCGACCGGTTCGAGATCGGCGTTACCGGGCATGAGCTTGGTTCGTTGACCCATGTATCGCGTGCGCTCGACGAGCTCTTGAACCGGGCGCCGAACCGTCATGCGCCCTATGTGGGCGCGTCAGCCTTCGCCACGAAGGCGGGTATCCACGCGTCTGCGGTGCTCAAGGATCCGCGCACCTATGAGCATGTCGAACCCGAACAGGTCGGGAACCGGCGTGCGGTGCTGGTCTCCGATCAGGCCGGCCGCTCGAATGTGCTCGCCGAGCTGGACCGGCTGGGGATCGAGGTGCGCCGCGACGATCCGCGCATTGCCCGGCTGCTGGACGAGGTGAAGGAGCGTGAGGCGCTCGGCTACGCCTATGAGGGCGCCGACGCGTCGTTTTTCCTGCTGGCCAAGCGGGCGCTCGGGGAGGTGCCCGAGTTCTACACGGTCGAGCGCTTCAAGGTGAATGTCGAGCGGCGCTGGAACGCCGTTGGAGAGCTCGTCACCGTGGCCGAGGCGATCGTCAAGGTCCGGGTTGATAACGAGGTGCTGATCTCCGCGGCCGAGGGCAACGGCCCCGTCAACGCCCTCGACGTCGCCCTGCGCAAGGACCTTGGCAAGTATCAGCGTTTCATCGCCGATATCGAGCTTCTCGACTACAAGGTCCGCATCTTCCAGGGCGGATCCGACGCCGTGACGCGGGTGCTGATCGAGAGCGGCGACGGCGCCGGCGAGCGCTGGACCACGGTCGGCGTGTCGCCCAACATCATCGATGCCTCGTTCCAGGCGCTGACCGACTCGATCCATTATCGCCTCGTGCGGTGTGGCGCGACGCCCTGATGTGGATGGCGATCTGAGCGCCAGCCCACCGCCTGCGACATGCCGGCGTCCATGCCTGCCATACCTTCGCAGGAACGATCGCCGGGATGCAGCGTTCTTCCGACAGTCCTGAATAAAAACAGGGCAACAAGGAGGACGTCATGACGCATGAGCCTGCCAATTCCAAAGCCCGCCCAACGGACCAAGACTATCGCGCAACGTCATCCGGCCGGCTACTTGCCGAGCATAGGCCTTCCAACACAGGCGTGATCGGTGCCATCGTCGGCGTGCTGGCGGTGGTGGCTGTCGTGTTTTTTGTGTGGCGCGGCTACGAGGGAGGCACCATGAACCGCGGAATGAATGAAAACCGCGGGGCTGTCACCAGCCTGACTGCGCCCGCGAGCCCGGCTTCGCCCCCGGCCGGCATGACCCCGACGCCCCCTCCTGCGCCCGCGCAGTAAGCATTGCGGGTTGGCTGGGCCATTGCTGCCACCGCGGAGCTGCGGAGCCCGTCCGGCAGGACCGGGACAGGGGGACCAGACCCGGCTGGTCCTTGCCTAGAAGCGCTCTTCGATAAAGGCGCTCGCGGCCTGATCAGCCGGTTGCCGCCGCGCTGCCTCGCGCAGCATCGGGATGACATCGCGGATCCGGTCGGTCACCAGATAGGTGACGTCGAAGCCTGGCCGCACAAAGCCCTGATCGCGCATGTGGTCGACGAGCGCCAGGAACGGGCGCCAGAATCCGCCGATATCGGCGATCAGGATCGGCTTGCAGTGCCGACCAAGCTGCGACCAGGTCAACTGCTCGACGAGTTCCTCGAGCGTGCCGACGCCGCCGGGCAGGGCGACGAACGCATCGGCGCGCTCGAACATGATTCGCTTGCGGGTGTGCATGTCGGGCACGACGACCAGGTCGTGGACATCGGTGAGCATGCGCTCCCGCGTCTTCAGAAATTCTGGAATGATACCCGTTACTTGGCCGCCATTGTCGAGTACGGCCCGGGCCACCGTCCCCATCAGGCCGATATTGCCGCCGCCATACACGAGACGGATCCGTTCCAGCGCCATGGCGCGGCCGAGTGCGGAAGCAGCCTCGAGGAAGGCCGGATCAGTACCGGGTGCAGAGCCGCAATAGACGCAAAGGGATGAAATTTCGCTCATCAGCTTTTGTTGCACTGCAGCAAGTGACGGTCAATCGCGCCGCGTAACAGTAGCGTACGGCGGCTGCCATGGTCTAGGATCGCGAAGGGTCGCGAAGAGGGTGTCGGTGTGTTGGCCGGTTGGGTAAAGGTGGTGCTGCTTCTGCTCGGCACGTCTGCCGTGGCGGGGCTGGTCGCAGTGGTCGGCTTGCCGAGCCTGTCGCCTAAGGTCGAACCACCGCCTCTCGTCTCCGCTGCTCCTGCTCCCGTTCCGCCAACAGCTCCCAAGACAGAGCCGGGAACGGTCCCTGTTGCGCCGCCGGCGCCAGCGGTGGCCGACCAGGCTGCCCCTCCGGTGTTCGACGTTGTGAGGGTCGAGCCAACAGGGGACGCCGTCGTCGCCGGGCGCGCGATCCCGGGTGCGCTCGTCGAACTGCTGCGCAACGGGATCCCGCATGATCGGTCGATGGCGGATGCGGGTGGCCAGTTCGCCATGGTGCCGCCCTCCCTGTCGCCGGGGACACACGATCTCAGCCTGGTCCAGACCCTGAAGGATGGACGCCGCATTGCCTCTGTGCAGAGCGTGACCGTTTCGGTTCCCGACAAGCGCACGGGAGAGGTCGTCGTGGCCCTGGCTTCCCCCAACCGGCCGACCCAGCTGCTGACGCCTCCGCCGGCCGTGCCCGCGGCGCCGGCTCCTCAAGCCGCACCTGGCACTGCTCCCGTGCGCCCGGGCGTCGCGGTGCTGTCGGTGGAGGCGGAGGATACCGGGCGGCTCTATGCCACGGGCAGCGCAGCGCCTGAGGCTCATGTGCGCCTCTACCTCAATGATACCTATCTGGCGACCGCGACTGCGTCCCCGGATGGACGCTGGAGCTTCACCATCCAGCGGGGCGTTGCGCCGGGCAACTATCGTGTGCGAGCCGACGATGTAGAACTGGCCAGCGGTCGCGTGCTGTCGCGGGCAGAAGTGCCGTTTGAATTCGCCCGCCGGGCCGTGGTTGCGCTTGCCGCCCCGGCCACCTCGCCCCCCCCGGCGGGCGGGGCTGTTGCGCCCGGACCCTTGCAGCAGGCTGCTCCGGTCCCGCCGGCCAGCCCTCCCGTTGTGGCCATGCCGACGCCGCCGGGCGCTGCGCCGGTGAAGCGGGGTCCGGCCTCCAATCCTCCGGCAGACGCCGTCGTCGCCGAGATCCGGACGGCCTCGGTCACCCGCGGCGACAGCCTGTGGCGCATCAGCAAGCGCATCTATGGCGACGGCCAGCGCTATACGGTGATCTATACGGCCAACGCGCCCCAGATCCGGGAGCCGAACCTGATCTATCCGGGTCAGGTCTTCGTGCTGCCGACCGAACAGCAGCCCTGATGCGCCGTGACGGGGCAACTCGCCGGGTGCAAGAGGTCGAGACAGGCCCTATATAGCGGTTCTGTCCCGCAGATTGCGGGTCTGCACCCGACGGGTCACCCCGCATGAACGCCCCAACGCCGCCGCCCCAGCATCAGGCTCCAGGACCCGCTCAGGGCCAGCCGCCGCGGTCGCGCGTCAGTGCCGACAAGGGAGCCCTGACCTCGACGATCCGCGGGCTTTGGCCTTACTTGTGGCCGTCGGACCGGGCCGATCTGCGCGCCAGGATCCTGTGGGCGACGCTGCTGCTGCTGGCGGCCAAGCTCGTGACGATCGCGGTGCCGTTCACCTTCAAGTGGGTTACGGACAGCCTCGTGCCGCAGGATCAGGGGCAGGTGCCGATTGCGGCACTGGCCGCGGCGCCCATCGTGCTGACGCTGATCTACGGCGCGGCCCGCGCGGTCATGGCCCTGCTCACGCAATGGCGCGATGCCCTCTTTGCAAAGGTCTCGCTGCATGCGGTGCGCCGGCTGGCCATCGAGGTCTTCGACCACATGCACCGGCTGTCGCTGCGGTTCCACCTGGAAAAGAAGACAGGCGGTCTGACGCGGGTGCTCGAGCGTGGTCGCAACGGCATCGAGACGATCGTGCGCATGGTCATGCTCACTGGACTGCCGACGATCGTCGAGTTTGCCCTGATCCTTGGCGTGCTGCTGTGGCAGTTCGACTGGCGCTACGTGATGGTCACGGTCGTGATGATCGCCGCCTACATGCTCTACACGACGAAGGCGACGGAGTGGCGCATCGGAATCCGCCGGCGGATGAACGAGTCCGACACGGACGCCAACACCAAGGCAGTCGACAGCCTGCTGAACTTCGAGACCGTCAAGTACTTCTGCGCCGAGGGCCGCGAGGCGCAGCGCTACGACCGATCCATGGAGCGCTACGAGAGCGCCAGCGTGAAGGCCTATGTGTCTTTGGCCGTTCTGAATGCCGGTCAGGCCATGATCTTCACAGCCGGCCTGACGATCTGCATGGTCATGGTGGTGATCGGGATCCGCGAGGGACGCCACACGCTGGGCGACCTCGTGATGATCAACGCGATGCTGATCCAACTCTACCAGCCGCTAAACTTCATGGGCATGGTCTACCGGGAGATCAAGCAGGCGGTCACGGATATCGAGCAGATGTTCGACATCCTCGCGCGCTCGCCGGAGATTGCCGACCATCCAGGCGCGCCTGCACTGCGGGTCGAGGCCGGCACTGTCCGCTTCGAGGATGTGCGCTTCTCCTACATCCCCGAGCGGCCGATCCTCAAGGGTGTCAGCTTCGAGGTTCCGGCGGGGCGCACCGTTGCCATCGTTGGCCCGTCCGGCGCCGGCAAGTCGACAATTTCTCGGTTGCTGTTCCGCTTCTATGAACCTCAGTCCGGGCGGATCCTCATTGACGGACAGGATATCGCCGGTGTGACACAGGCGTCGCTGCGCGCCGCCATCGGGATGGTCCCGCAGGATACGGTCCTGTTCAACGATACGATCGGCTACAACATCCAGTACGGGCGCTGGGAAGCGACGCAGGCGGAGGTCGAGGAAGCCGCAGCCCTGGCGCAGATCGACCGGTTCATCCAGTCGCTGCCCGAGGGCTATGCGACCAGTGTCGGCGAACGCGGGCTGAAACTGTCTGGCGGTGAGAAGCAGCGCGTCGCCATCGCCCGGGCGATTCTCAAGGGACCGCCGATCCTCGTGCTCGATGAGGCCACCTCGGCGCTGGACAGCTTCACCGAAAAGGACATCCAGGACGCGCTGGAGCGGATTTCACGTGGCCGCACGACGCTGGTCATCGCGCATCGGCTGACCACCGTGATCCATGCCGACGAGATCATCGTGCTTGACCGGGGTATCATCGCGGAACGCGGCACGCACCAGGAACTCCTCGACCGCGCCGGCATCTATGCGGCGCTGTGGAACCGCCAGCGCGAGGCCGATGAGGC
>JBMOJG010000051.1:0-9591 GCA_049316925.1 Alsobacter sp.
TGCTCCTGCGCCTGGAAGTCGATCACCTGCATCCACTGCCGCGCAGTCTCCTCGACCTCGCGCGGCGGGATCATCTTCAGCGGCCGGCCGGTCGACATCGCCAGGACCTGCTGGCGGCAGGCCCGTTCGAGAAAGTAGAGATCGTCCACGGCGGTGGCGACGCTGCTCGCGCCGACGATGACGCCATGATTGGCCAGGAAGGTGATGTCGGCACCGGCCCGGTCCACCCCGCCAGCGGCGGCAATGCGCTCGCCCTCGGCGGCATCGAGCGCCAGCCCACCGAAGTGGTCGTCATAGGCCGTGCGGTTCCAGAAGCGGCAGGCCGTCTGGTGCGCCATCTCCAGCCGGCCGCCCTCGACCATGGTCAGCGCCGTGGCATAGGGCATGTGCGTGTGCAGGATGCACAGGTGCCGCGGATTGGCCCGGTGACCGGCGATGTGGATGTTGCGGGCGGTAGCCTCGGCCTCGCCGTCGCCTTCCAGGATCGTGCCGTCGCCATCCATCAGCAGCAGGTCCTGCGGGCGCATCTCCGACCAGTGCAGCCCGTAGGGATTGATCAGGTAGCGTTCCTGCTGACCGGGCACCGCCACCGAGAAGTGATTGCAGATGCCCTCGTGCAGGTCGAAATACTGCGCGATGCGGAACGCGGCGGCCAGATCCTGCCGCAGCGCGACGATGTCGGGGGACGTGTTGGGTGCGGCGTCGGCTGCGGCAGTCATGCTCGTCCCCGTCAGTCTGGGACGGACCGGCCATGGCCGGCCCGGTCAGCGTCCGTCAGCGCGGCGCCATGATCATGATCATCTGCCGGCCTTCGAGCATCGGCTCGGATTCGACCTTGGAAACATCGCCCATCTCGGCGCGGACCCGGTCGAGAAGCTTCATGCCAAGGTCCTGGTGCGCCATTTCGCGACCGCGGAACCGCAGCGTCACCTTGACCTTGTCGCCCTCCTCGAAGAAGCGGCGGACGGCCTTCATCTTGACCTCGTAGTCGTGGTCGTCGATGCCGGGCCGGAGCTTGATCTCCTTGACCTCGACCGTCTTCTGCTTCTTGCGGGCCTCGGCGGCCTTTTTCTGCTCGTTGAACTTGTACTTGCCATAGTCGAGAATCTTGCAAACGGGCGGTGCCGCGTTCGGAGCGATCTCGACGAGGTCCAGTCCGGCCTCCTCGGCGGCCTTCAGGGCGTCGAAAAACGACATCACGCCCTTGTTGGAACCGCCTTCATCAATCAGCTGGACTTCCCGGACTCCGCGGATGTCGCGGTTGGCGCGCGGTCCCTCCTTCTGCGGGACCGGGGCTGCTCTCATGGGTCTGCGAATGGCTCTGCTCTCCTCTGGGCCGCTCCGGTCCTGGCATAATGACAGCCCTAAGGGACCGGCGGCGGCAATGCTTCGGCAACGGAGCAAACTCGCAGAAGTCGCCGCGATGTCAACCGTCGAAAGCCGGCAAGAGCCGGCGAGAGCCTAACGATCGCGTCCCAGCAGGGCCGAATAGAGGTCCAGCGTCTCGCTCACCATGCGGTCCAGCGAGAATCGCGCCTCCACATGGGCGCGGGCCCGGCCGGCCAGCGCATCGCGCGCGCTGGCGCCCATCGCCAGCGCCGCGCCGATCGCCTCGGCCAGCGCCCCGGCGTCGCCGGCCGCCACATGCCAGCCGGTGCGTGCACCCGGCAGCACCTGCGGCGGCGCCAGCACGGTTTCGGGCACCGCGCCGAGATCGGAGACGACGACGGGTGCCCCCATCGCCTGCGCCTCGACGGCCGAGCGGCCGAACGCCTCCGGTTCGGTCGACGGCACGGTCACCACCGAGGCGGCCGTGAACGCCGCCGGCATGTCGGTGCAGTGCCCCACCCGCCGCACCACGTCGCCGAGGCTCAGGCGGGCCACCAGCGTATCGAGCTCGCGCACATAGGCCTCGCGGCCCTGCGGATCCCCGGCCAGCACCACCGCAAGGTCGTCGATGCCGCTGTCGACGAGCCGCCGCGCCGCCTCGACCAGCAGCTTCTGGCCCTTCCAGCTGGTCAGCCGTGCCGCCAGCAGGACGATGCGGCGTCCCGGCTCGACCTTCCAGGCCCGGCGCAGCGCCTGCACCCGGCCCGGCTCCACGGCCGCTGGCGAGAAGGCGCGCAAATCCGTGCCGCGGTAGATCACCCGCACACGGTCGCGCGCGAACGGGTGCTGCCGGCCGATCAGCTCCTCGGTGTAGTGCGAGTTGGCGATGACCGCGTCGCCACGCGCCATCACCGAATTGTACAGCGTCTTGACCGCCGAGCGGCCCGCATAGCTGCCGTGATAGGTGGTGACGAACGGGATGCCGAGGGTCTTGGTGGCCAGCAGCGCACTCCAGGCCGGTGCCCGCGAGCGGGCATGGACGAGGTCGACGCCCTCCTCCAGGCACAGCGACCGCAGCCGGCGGACATTGGCCAGCATCGCCAGCGGGTTCTTGGTGCGGGCCGGAAACGCGATCCAGATGCCACCCTTGGCCTGCAACTCGGCGACGAGCCGGCCGCCTTCGGTGGCGACCAGCGCCCGCGCACCCGCGCCGGCCAGGCCGGCCGCGATGTCGACCGTGGTGCGCTCGGCCCCGCCCGCCTCCAGCTCGGGGACAATCTGCAGCACGGTGCGCCCGCCCAGGTCGGCCTGCCATGGTAGGACGGCGGAAAGGCTGGCGCACTGGCCGGGGTGGGGCAAAGCGGCATCATGCAACGAGGTTTACGGTGACGCCCGGCGATCCGCAATTTGTCACGGTCGGAACAGGCGTGGACAGCCGCAGGATTGCGGTCCGGACCGTGCCGGGACGCGATCCCGCCGTGGTCTGGCTGGGTGGTTTCCGGTCGGACATGGAGTCGACGAAGGCGCTGGCGCTGGCCGAATGGGCCCAGGGGTCCGGCCAGGCCATGGTCCGCTTCGACTATTCGGGCCATGGCGTATCCGAAGGACGGTTCGAGGACGGGACAATCTCGCACTGGCGCGACGACGCGATGTCGGTGATCGACGCCCTGGCGGGGCCCGCACCGCTGCTGGTCGGCTCGTCCATGGGCGCCTGGATCACGCTGCTGGTGGCCCGCGCCCTGCAGGCGGCAGGGCGCCCCGCCCATGGCCTCGTGCTGATCGCTCCGGCGGCGGACTTTACCGAGGCGCTGATGTGGGACCGGTTCGCGCCCGCCGTGCAGGCGCAGATCGTGGAAACCGGCGTCTGGCTGCGCCCGTCCGCCTATGGCGACGAGCCCTACCCGATCACGCGGGGCCTGATCGAGGACGGTCGGAGAAACCTGGTGCTGGACGGCCCGATCGCCACCGGCTGCCCGGTCCATATCCTGCAGGGCATGCAGGACGAGGACGTGCCGTGGCGTCATGCCATGCGGCTGGTCGAGCATCTGCCGGGCGAGGAGGTTGTCGCCACCCTGGTGAGGGATGGCGACCACCGTCTGTCGCGGCCGCAAGATATCGCCCGGCTCGTCGATGCCGTGGCCGCGATGGTGCGGTGAGCAGCCGGATAGCTGCCCGCCGCTCCCGGCTCAATGCACGCTGACCGGCATCAGATCGTGCTCCCACGCATTGGCGATCGCCGCGGCGCGGCTGTCGGTGATCATCAGCGGTGATCCGTCGGCGCCGAGCAGCGCGAACAGGTCGAGCCCCGGCTGGATCTCCGGCGCCTGCGGAAACAGGCGTTTGAGGTCGTCGGAGCGGATCGGTCGCACATAGGCGATCTGGCCGTCGCCCAGCGCAGCAAGTCCCTGCGGGCTCAGCATCTCGAGGGCCACGGGGGCTTCGGTCAAATCACTGTAGATCTTGGGGGAATCATTCATCGCGCCCTCCTTTGAGCGGAGCGAGTCAGGGGGACGCAAATCGCGCGCCAGCTCAGCCCCGCGCCAGGATGTCGATCCGCCGGACGATACGGGCCGCCTCGGGACGAACGAGGTCGATCGAGAGCAGCCCGTGGGCGAGATCGGCGCCACGCACCTCAAGGCCGTCGGCCAGGAGGAACGCCCGCTGGAATTGCCGCGCGGCAATGCCGCGATGCAGGAATTCCCGTTCCCGGTCATCCACCTGACGTCCTCGGATCACGAGCTGGTTTTCCTCCAGCGTGATCTCGAGCTCGTCGCGGGTGAAGCCGGCCACGGCCAGCGTGATGCGCAACCGCTCGGGTTCGGAACCCTCGCGGGCCAGGCGTTCGATGTTGTAGGGCGGATACCCCTCCGAGCCGGCCTTGGCCACCCGGGTGAGCGCCCGTTCCACCTCGTCGAAACCGAGCAGGAAAGGCGAAGACAAAGACGGTACGCGAGACATTGCGAAGCCCTGACCAAAGGCACTTCGGACCAGGGCCCGCTGCTGCAGCACCCTGACGGTCCTTGCAGAACCGCACCCCCAATATGCGTTCGGCCCCCCGCCCGTTCAAGGGCGCAAGCCCTAATGGCTTTCCCGCGGCACGGCCGCACCCCGGCAGCCGACCAGGAAGTCCAGATCGGCACCGCGGTCCGCCTGCAGCACCCGCTCGACATAGAGCGACTGCCACCCGCCCTGCATCGGATGGACGGGCGGCGTCCAGCCGGCGCGGCGGCGGGCCAGCTCGGCCGCGTCCACGACCAGCTCGAGGCTGCGGGCCTCGACGTCGAGTGCGATGACGTCACCGTTGCGGACCAGCCCCAGCGGGCCTCCTGCGGCGGCCTCCGGCGCGCAGTGCAGCACAACCGTGCCGTAAGCGGTGCCCGACATGCGGGCATCCGAGATCCGCACCATGTCGCGCACGCCCTGCGCCAGCAGCTTTTGCGGAATCGCCATGTTGCCGACCTCGGCCATGCCCGGATAGCCCTTCGGCCCGCAGTTCTTCAGCACCATCACGCAGTCGGCATCGATATCGAGGTCCGGCGCGTCGATCCGCCGGCGGTAGTCGTCGATATCCTCGAACACCACGGCCCGGCCGCGGTGGCGCATCAGCGCCGGCGTCGCCGCCGAGGGCTTCAGCACCGCCCCGTCCGGCGCCAGATTGCCGCGCAGCACCGCAATGCCGCCCTGCGCCGTCAGCGGCGCGTCGCGCGGCCGGATGACGGCAGGGTCAAACACCTGGGCGCCGGCGATCTGCGCCGCCATCGGCTGCGCCGTCACCGTCAGGGCCTCGCCGTGCAGCAGGTCGGCAATGACGTTCATCAGCGCCGGCAGGCCGCCCGCGTAGCAGAAATCCTCCATCAGGAACCGGCCCGACGGCATCAGGTCGGCGAGCGTCGGCACGTCGCGGCCGCAGCGGTCCCAGTCGTCGAGCGTCAGGTCCACGCCGACCCTCCCGGCGATGGCCAGCAAGTGGATCACCGCATTGGTCGAGCCGCCGATCGCGCCGTTCACCCGGATGGCGTTCTCGAAGGCCTGCCGGGTGAGGACCGCGGAGGGGCGCAGATCCTCCGCCACCATGCCGACGATCCGCCGGCCGCTGAGCTGCGCCAGCCGGTTGCGCCGTGCATCGGCGGCCGGGAAGGCGGCGTTGCCCGGCAGGGTGATCCCCAGGGCCTCGGCCATGCACGCCATGGTGGAGGCGGTCCCCATCGTCATGCAGTGGCCGGCCGAGCGCGACATGCCGGCCTCGGCCGCCATGAAGTCCTCGCGGCTCATGCGGCCGGCCCGCACCTCCTCGGAGAACCGCCACACATCGGTTCCCGAGCCCAGCGTCTGGCCGCGGAACCGGCCGTTCAGCATGGGGCCACCCGACACCAGGATTGCGGGCAGGTCGCAGGAGGCCGCCCCCATCAGCAGTGACGGCGTGGTCTTGTCGCAGCCCGCCAGCAGGACGACGCCATCCACCGGATTGCCGCGGATGGCCTCCTCGACATCCATGGCGGCGAGGTTGCGAAACAGCATCGCGGTCGGTCGCAGATTGCTCTCGCCGCAGGAAAAAACCGGGAACTCGAACGGCACGCCCCCGGCTTCCAGCACGCCGCGCTTCACATGCTCGGCGAGCGTGCGGAAATGCGCGTTGCAGGGCGTCAGCTCGGAGAAGGTGTTGCAGATGCCGATGATCGGCCGGCCGTCGAACGCGTCGTCCGGCAGGCCGGAATTCTTCATCCAGGAGCGGTGGATGAACGCATCCTTGCTGTCGCCCCCGAACCAGGCCTGCGAACGCAGCGGCTTTCCCGCCATGGTGTCGTCCTCCCCAGCGGCCGTCTCCGCGGCCATCGGCAGTATGCAGGACGAGCACGGTGGCGCCAGCCCGCCGCCATGAAAAAGGCCCGCGCGGTCTCCCGCGCGGGCCTTCGGTGACGGTAGGTGTCATCCGGTCCGGCGGGCAGGCCCGCCGGCCAGGGATCACTCCTTGGTGGGCTTGTTGGCGCGCTTGAGGGCGGCGCCGAGGATGTCGCCGAGCGACGCACCGGCATCGGCCGAGCCGTACTGGGCGATCGCTTCCTTTTCCTCGGCCATCTCGAGGGCCTTGATCGACACCTGCACCTTGCGCGACTTGCGGTCGAACATGATGACGCGGGCGTCCAGCTTCTCGCCGGCGGCGAACCGCTCGGGACGCTGGTCGGCACGATCGCGGGCCAGCTCGGAGCGCTTGATGAAGGTTGCCAGGTCGGTGCCGACGATCTTCACCTCGAGACCCGAGTCCTTCACGTCGGTGACCTCGCAGGTCACGACGGCGCCCTTCTTGACGTCGCCGGCGGCGGCCGCGTCGGCGAAGGGATCGCCGCCGAGCTGCTTGATGCCGAGCGAGATGCGCTCCTTCTCGACGTCGACGTCGAGAACCTGGGCGCGCACCATGTCACCCTTCTTGAACTCCTCGATGACCTGCTCGCCGGGCCGGTTCCAGTCGAGGTCGGAGAGGTGGACCATGCCGTCCACATCGCCGTCGAGGCCGATGAACAGGCCGAACTCGGTCTTGTTCTTGACCTCGCCCTCGACAGTGGTGCCGGGCGGGAACTTCTCGGCGAAGGCTTCCCACGGGTTCTGCAGGGTCTGCTTGAGGCCCAGCGAGATGCGCCGCTTGACGGGATCGACCTCGAGGATCTGCACCTCGACCTCCTGGGAGGTGGAGACGATCTTGCCGGGGTGCACGTTCTTCTTGGTCCACGACATCTCGGAGACGTGGATCAGGCCTTCGATGCCCGGCTCCAGCTCCACGAAGGCGCCGTAGTCGGTGATGTTGGTGACGCGGCCGGAGAAGCGCGCATTCACCGGGTACTTGACCTCGATGCCCTCCCACGGATCCGCCAGCAGCTGCTTGATGCCAAGCGAGATGCGGTGAGTCTCGTGGTTGATCTTGATGATCTTGACCTTCATCTGCTGGCCGATGGTCACCACCTCGGACGGGTGGTTGACGCGGCGCCACGCCATGTCGGTGACGTGCAGCAGGCCGTCGATGCCGCCGAGGTCGACGAACGCGCCGTACTCGGTGATGTTCTTGACGACGCCGTCGACGGTCTGGCCTTCCTCGAGGTTGGCGACCAGCTCGGACCGGGCCTCGGCGCGGGTCTCCTCGAGGACGGTGCGGCGCGACACGACGATATTGCCGCGGCGACGGTCCATCTTGAGGATCTGGAAGGGCTGCGGAACGCCCATCAGCGGCGTCACGTCGCGGATCGGGCGGATGTCGACCTGCGAGCCCGGCAGGAACGCCACGGCGCCGTCGAGGTCGACCGTGTAGCCGCCCTTGACCTGGTTGAAGATCACGCCCGTGACCTTCTCGTTCTTCTCGTACGCGACCTCGAGCTTGACCCAGCTCTCCTCGCGGCGCGCCTTGTCGCGCGAGATCACGGCCTCGCCGAGCGCATTCTCGATGCGGTCGAGATAGACCTCGACCTCGTCACCCACGTTCAGCGTGCCCTCGCGGCCGGGGCCGGTGAACTCGCGCAGGGCAACGCGGCCTTCGGTCTTCAGGCCGACGTCGATGACGGCCATGTCCTTTTCAATCGCAACGACGCGACCCTTCAGGACCGACCCCTCGAGGGCGTCGGACTTCGAGAAGGACTCGTCGAGCATCGCGGCGAAATCCTCGCGCGACGGGGTCTTCAAAGCTGCAGACATCGGATCTCCTGGGGGCCTCACGGGCCCGGCGCCGGCGGTTAGGGTTGCGATATGCCCCGTCAGCCGACGTCCCCGCCATGCGGGAACCACCGCTCGCGCATGAGCGGGCCGGCGCAGGCCGGCAGGCGGAGCATGCTCCTCAGGTCTCGTCCCAGGCGCCGACAAGCCGGCGTCCGCCCGGGGGCGGAGGCGGGTGCGCGAGGCACCCGTGCGGCAAGGATCAGGGCTTTGCCTGGTCCTGGCGCGCGGCGTCGACAAGAGCGACGGCTGCTTGGAACGCCGCTTCTATACTCAAACTGGTCGTATCGAGCAAGCGGGCATCGGCCGCGGCCACCAGTGGCGCGGCCGCCCGGCCCTGGTCGCGGGCGTCGCGGCGGCGGATGTCGTCGAGCACGGCGTCGTAGCCGACATCCTCGCCGCGTCCACGCAGTTCCTGGAACCGACGCCTTGCCCGCTCCTCGGGCGCCGCGGTGACGAAGATCTTCACCGTCGCGTGCGGGCAGATGACGGTGCCGATGTCGCGCCCGTCCAGCACCGCCCCGCCCGGACGGGCCGCGAAGCCGCGCTGCCAGTCGGCCAGCGCCGCACGCACGGCCGGCAGGGCGGCGACGATCGACGCACCCTCACCGAGCGCGCGGTCGCGCAGGCGGGCTTCGTCGAGATGGCGCCGGTCGAGCGCCTGCGCGGCGCGCACGGCGGCGGCCTCGTCGTCGAGCGGATGGCCAAAGTCCATGAGCGCCCGGGCGACGGCGCGGTAGAGCAGTCCCGTATCCAGGTGCGGCAGGCCGAGATGCTGCGCCAGCCGGCGGGCGATGGTGCCCTTGCCGGAGGCCGCCGGCCCGTCGATGGCGATGATCACGCGGCAAACTCCGCGCCGAGTTGCTGCATCAGCGGCACGAAGGCGGGAAAGCTCGTGGCGATCATGCGGGCATCGTCGACGACGGTGGCCTCCTGCGAGGCGAGGCCCATCACCAGGAAGCTCATGGCGATGCGATGGTCGAGATGGGTCGCGACCGGCCCGCCGCCGCGCACCGATCCTGCGCCGCCGCGCACCACCAGGTCGTCGCCCTCGACCGAGTGGTCGACGCCAGTCAGCGCGAGGCCGTCGGCCACGGCCTGCAGCCGGTCGCTCTCCTTGACGCGCAGCTCGTGCAGGCCGCGCATCCGTGTGTCGCCCTCCGCGAAGGCGGCCGCCACCGCCAGCACGGGGTATTCGTCGATCATCGACGCGGCCCGGGCCGCCGGGACGTCGACGCCGCGCAGCTGCGAGCCGCGGACGCGCAGGTCGGCGACCGTCTCGCCGCCCTCCTCGCGCCGGTCAAGCTCGGTGATGTCGGCGCCCATCTCGATCAATGTCGTCAGCAGGCCGGTGCGCAGCGGGTTCATCATCACGCCCTCGACCACCACGTCGGAGCCCGGCACCAGCAGGGCGGCGACGATCGGGAAGGCGGCCGAGGACGGGTCCGACGGCACCACCACGGGCGCCGGCCGCAGCTCCGGCCGGCCGGTGAGGGCGATGCGCCTGCCGTCCCCATCCGCCGTCACCGTGACTTCGGCCCCGAACCAGGCCAGCATCTTCTCGGT
>JBMOJG010000052.1:0-9578 GCA_049316925.1 Alsobacter sp.
CGCGGTCGCCGCGATGCCGAGCGGATCGTCGCGCAGCGGCGGCCCGGCCCAGAGCCGCAACGCCAGCAGTACCGCGAGCGGCGGTCCGGCCAGGGCCGTCGCCACGGTGCCGAGGCAGGTGGTGGCCATAGCGGCCCGCTCCACCGGATCGAGCCGGCCGCCCGGGCGCGCCTGCACGATGCTCGTCTGCATCCAGCCCTTCATCCAGCGCCTGCGCTGGCTGAGCCAGGCCGCCAACCGCGCCGGGGCCTCCTCGCCCGTTGCCGAGGCCAGATGCCCGACAGCAAATCCGTGCCGTGCCAGCCGCAGGCCGAGGTCGGCATCCTCGGTGACATTCCACGCGTCCCAGCCGCCGACCACCTCCAGCGCCGACCGGCGGATGTGGTTCGACGTGCCGCCGAGCGCCACCGGCAGGCCGAGCCGCGCCAGCCCCGGCACCGTCACGTCGAACAGAGCCGCATAGTCGAGCGCGAAGCTCCGGGCCAACCAGCCGGCACTGCCATTGTCGATGACCAGGCTGGCCTGCAGGGCGGCCAGCTGCGGCAAGGCCACGGCGAAGCGCTCGGCGGCGCGCCGCAGCTGGTCGGGCGCCGGCAGGTCCTCGGCGTCGAACACAACCACCAGACTGCCGCGCGCGAACCGCAAGCCGAAATTCAGCGCCCGTGGCTTGGTCCGTGGGAAGCCCGGCGGACAGCGCAGGATCTCCGCCCAGGCGGGCAGCCCTGCGGCCGCGAGCGCCTGCGCGGTGGCGGCATCGTCCGCCTCGACAAGGAATTTGAGATCGAGCCGGCTGGCCGGATAGTCGAGCCGCCGCAGCGCCGCAACCAGCTGGCCCGCCACGGCCGTCTCGCGGTGCAGGGCGACCAGCACGGTGTAGACCGGCAGGTCCGCATCGGCGAGCAGCGGCGGTGGCGGCAGCCCGCCGCGCAGGCTCTCCAGTGCGGCGGCGATCCGCACCAGCATTGTGGCGAGGAACAGCCCTCCGGCCGCCAGCACCGCCAGATCCAGCGTGGCGACCGGTGCCGTTGCTGCAGCCACCACGATGGCAGCAAGCGCAAGACCGGCCAGACATCGCTCCCGCGCCGTGGGGCCGCCACGGGCCGATGCCTCGGGGTGGCAGTCGGGCAAGGCGTTGGCGGCCATGTCGGCCAGCTGGGGTCCGGCCTGCCGGCGCAGGCTTGCGGCCAGCACGCGCGGCGACGTGATGGCGATGCCGGGCGACGCAAACAGCTGCCGGCGCCGCGGATGGGCCATCAGCCGTGCCAGCGCCGTCCCGCTCGGCGCCAGCGCGAGGCGCGCCGGTCCGCCGGGCGGCAGACCCAATAGCCCGGCCTGCACGACCTCCGGTCCGGCAGCCCGGCAGCGGAAGGGCCGGTCGAGAAAGGGGGCCCCGAGTTCGCGCGCCAGCCCGGCATAGAAGCTGCGCTCGCTGACGAGGCCGCGCGACAGCAAGGCCATGTCCGGCGGAACGCCTGTCCGTCGGGCCTCCCGCTCGGCATCTGCCAGCACAGTCGGTAGCACGCCTTGTCCGGCGAGGAAGCCGAGGGTGAGCCCTGCCGGCACGGTCCGCCGCCCGATGGGGTCCCCAGGCTGGTTCAGTCCAGTGAGGCGGGGTTCACCCATGCCCGTTCCGTCCCGTCCCGTTCGGTGATACCGAAGGCTACGAGGCAGTTCGGCGGGTGCGGAGTCAGCGGTGCAACCGGTGCAGAGTCCGTCGATGATTTTGTCACGCACTGCGACGTTCTGCCGCACAGTCCTGCGCGCCTTGGTGGTGCTTACGGTTGGCTGCACTGTCTTCAGCCCGCCCAACGCGAGCGCCGAGCCGGCCCCCTTCGTGCCGTCGTTCTGGGACCCCGCCCAGCGGCCCGACAAGCCTGACCTTGGCGGTTTGCGGGTCATCCGGTTCATGACCGAGGACGACTACCCGCCCATGCATTTCCTCACCGAGGACGGGCGCCTGGCCGGCTTCAATGTCGATCTGGCACGTGCGCTCTGCGAGGAGCTCGCCGTCGCCTGCACCGTGCAGGCGCGGCGTTGGGACACGCTGCTGCCGTCGCTGGCCGAGGGCCGCGGCGATGCCGTGCTGGCCTCGCTGCGCGCCACGCCGACGCTGCGCCGCGACTTCGCGCTGACGGCGGCCTATCTGCGGACCCCGGCGCGGTTCGCGGTGCGCACGGCAGCGGCTCCCGCCGTCGGAGCCTCCACCGCCGCCGCCCCGGCGACGCCGGACGTGTCGCCGCGCGGGCTCGCCGGCCGCAGCGTCGCGGTGGTCGAAAACACCGCCCACGCCGCCTATCTGGCGGCGTTCTTCCCGGCCGCCCAGCCAAAAGCCTTCGGCGACCTTGATGCCGCGCGCGACGCGCTGCGGCGCGGCGACGTCGATGCCCTGTTCGGTGACGGGCTGACGCTGGCGGTCTGGCTGAACAGCACCGAGGGTTCGGCCTGTTGCGCCTTCGCCGGCGGCCCCTATCTGGAGAGCCGCTATTTCGGCGAGGGCGTCGCCATCGCGCTGCGCCGCAGCGAGCCGGTTCTGCGCCGCGCCCTCGACTGGGCGCTGTGGCGCCTGGCGCAGAAGGGCACCTATGCGGAGCTCTACCTGCGCTATTTCCCGGTCGGGTTCTACTGAGCCGGCACCGGTCGACGACCTGGGTTTCAGGGCACGGGCCCTGTCGGAGCGGTCCGGTTGACCCTCCGGCGCCCCCTGACTAGGGTGCCGCCCCCGTACGGAACCGCGTTTCGCGTGGTTTTCGCTTCCGTTTTCGCGCCCCGATCCCGAAAGGACGCGCCATGTCCGCGTCGCCCCCCGCCGTGCCGCAAACCCTCGAGGAGGCCGCCGCCGTCGCGCCGGCCTGGCCGTTCGAGGAGGCCCGCAAGATCGTGGCGCGTCTCGGCCGCACCGGCAAGACCGAGGTCGTGTTCGAGACCGGCTATGGCCCGTCCGGCCTGCCGCATATCGGCACCTTCGGCGAGGTCGCCCGCACCACGATGGTGCGCAACGCCTTCCGCGTGCTCACCGGCAACACGATCCCGACACGGCTCGTCGCCTTCTCGGACGACATGGACGGCCTGCGCAAGGTTCCCGACAACATTCCGGGGCGTGACGCCATGGCGGCCTATCTGGGCCAGCCGCTGACGCGGGTGCCCGATCCGTTCGGCACCCATGACAGCTTCGGCGCCCACAACAATGCCCGCCTGCGCGCCTTCCTCGACCGCTTCGGCTTCGAGTACGAGTTCCTGTCGGCGACGGAGTGCTATCGCGCCGGCCGCTTCGACGCGACGCTGCGGCTGATGCTGGACCGCTACGAGGCGGTGATGGCCATCATGCTGCCGTCGCTGCGCGAGGAGCGGGCGCAGAGCTACTCGCCGTTCCTGCCGCTGCACCCCGTCACCGGCGTCGTCATGCAGGTGCCGCTCGAGGAGTTGCGCCCGGCCGACGGCACCATTGTCTGGCGCGATCCGCAGGATGGCACCCGCTACGAGACGTTGGTGACCGGTGGCCACTGCAAGCTGCAGTGGAAGCCCGACTGGGCCATGCGCTGGGTTGCGCTCGGTGTCGATTACGAAATGGCCGGCAAGGACCTGATCGACAGCGTCAAGCTGTCGGGGCAGATCGCCCGTGCGCTCGGCGCCGAGCCGCCCGAGGGCTTCAACTACGAGCTGTTCCTCGACGAGAACGGCCAGAAGATCTCGAAGTCGAAGGGCAACGGCCTGACCATCGACGAGTGGCTGGCCTATGGCAGCCCCGAGAGCCTGTCGCTGTTCATGTACAACAAGCCGCGCGAGGCCAAGCGCCTGCATTTCGATGTCATTCCGCGCAATGCGGACGACTATCTGGCGCATCTGGAAAAGTATCAGGCGCAGGACTGGAAGCTGCGGCTCGGCAACCCGGCCTGGCACATCCACGGCGGCCATCCGCCCGCGCCCGAGACCCTGCCGTCGGCCACCGGCAATGTGCCCGGCACGACGCTCAGTTTCGCCATGCTGCTCAACCTGGTCGCTGTGGCGAACTCGGAGGACCCGCAGGTGCTGTGGGGCTTCATTCGCCGCTATGCGCCCGGCGTGGCGCCGGAGACCCATCCGGGGCTCGACCGCATGGTCGGCTACGCGGTGGCGTATTTCCGCGACTTCGTGCGTCCCGCCAAGGTCTACCGCGAGCCGTCGCCGGCCGAACACGCCGCGCTGGCTGATCTGGCCGACACGCTCCTGCCGTTCGAGGGTTCGGCGGATGCCGACGCCCTGCAGACGGCGGTCTACGACGTCGGCCGCCGGCATTTCCCGGATACGAGCGGCAAGTCGAAGAGCCCGGACGGCCGCCCGGGCGTCTCGCAGACATGGTTTCAGGTGCTCTACCAGATCCTGCTGGGCGCCGAGCGCGGCCCGCGGTTCGGCTCCTTCGCGGCGCTCTACGGCGTCGCCGAGACCCGCGCGCTGATCGCCAAGGGGCTGTCCGGCGCGCTCATCGCCGAGCACGCCGCCTTCCTCGAGGCGCGCCGGAGCGCCTGATCGGGCGCTCCGCCTACTGGCTCGCCCACAAGATCCGGGCGAGCCACGCGACCTCCTCGGCCGGCAGCACGCGGTCGGGATGGTCGGGATTGAGCGAGCCGAGCTCGACGCTCTTGGCCGAGCGCCGGCGCAGCTCCTTCACCATCACCTCGCCGCCGGTGGTCTTCACCACCACCCGGTCGCCGCGGCGCACCGCTGCGTCCCGGGCGCAGATCAGCACGTCGCCCGCCCGGTACAGCGGCTGCATCGAATCGCCACTCACCTCCAGCGCGTAGACCGGCTTCTCGCCGGTATCGGGGAAGTCGACCTCGTCCCAACCGGTGCCGGCCGGAAAGCCGCCATCGTCGAAATAGCCGCCGGCGCCTGCCTGGGCGAGGCCCAGCAGTGGCACCCGCCGGGTCGACGGCCGGTCGGCGCGGGTGCCGATCAGCGACATGAATTCCTCGAGCCCGGCGCCGGTGGCATCCAGCACCTTGGCGATCGACTCCGTCGACGGCCAGCGCTGCCGCCCGTCGGTGGAGATGCGCTTCGACTTGTTGAACGTCGTCGGATCAAGGCCCGCCTTCCGGGCGAGGCCCGATGCCGAGTAGCCGTAACGGGCCGCCAGCCTGTCAAGGGCGTCCCAGACCTGCGCATGGGTCAGCATCGAGCGCTCCGGATTGATAAAAGGAGAATGGTCTCTGAGAAGGAATTATTCCCTTTCAACGCCAAGCGCAATGGGGCGTCGGGCCGGGATCCGGCCGCACGGCTAATTTTCCGTTATGACGCTCCTGTCTGGATCCGGCGGGCGGGTTTGCGGGCCGCGCCCGGCGGTGTATGAGGCGCCGTCGCGGTCGCGACCGGCCGGAGCATGTCCATGTCTGTCGCCAATATGTCTCTCATCTACAAGATCTGTCCCGCAAGCCTCTGGCGCGAGGCCGAGGCGGACGGGCTGTTCCGCGGCGCGCCGGTCGACCTTGCCGACGGTTACATCCATTTCTCCACCGCCGCGCAGGCGCGCGAGACGGCCGCCCGCCACTTCGCCGGCCAGGCCGATCTGGTGCTGGTGGCGGTGACCGTCGCGGCGCTGGGGCCTGCCCTGAAATGGGAGCCGTCGCGCGGCGGCGACCTGTTCCCCCACCTCTACGCTCCGCTGCCCGTGTCGGTGGTGGCCAGCGTCGTGCCGTTGCCGCTGGGTGCTCACGGCGGTCACGTCTTCCCGCCACTCGCGGGCGAAGCGGCATGATCGGCCGCCTCGTTGGCCGCTTCGGCGGCGCGCTCCTTCCGCTGCTGCATGGCGTCGATGCGGAGACCGCCCACGGCCTCGGCCTGAGGGCACTGGCGGCGCTGCCTGCGATGGCGCCGCCGCCGTCGGATCCGCGGCTGGCGGTGTCGGCCTTCGGTCTCGCCTTCCCCAACCCGCTCGGGCTGGCCGCCGGCTTCGACAAGAATGCCGAGGTGCCGGACGCCATGCTGGGCCTCGGTTTCGGCTTCGTCGAGGTCGGCACGCTGACGCCGCGCCCGCAGCAGGGCAACCCCAAGCCGCGGGTATTCCGCCTGCCGGCTGATCGCGCCGTCGTCAACCGGCTCGGCTTCAACAATGGCGGCCGGGCGGCCGGCCTTGCCCGCCTTCGGGCGCGGGCGGGACGGCCGGGCATCGTCGGCGTCAACATCGGCGCCAACAAGGACACGGCGGATCGCGCCGCCGACTATGCGCAGCTGGTCACCGCCTTCGCGCCAGTGGCATCATACTTCACCGTCAACGTCTCCTCGCCCAACACGCCCGGCCTGCGCGACCTGCAGCACGAGGCGGCGCTCGACGATCTCCTCGCCCGCGTCGGCGATGCCCGCGACGCCGCCGCCGCCGCGCATGGCCGCCGGCCGGTGCTGCTCAAGGTGGCGCCCGACCTGTCGGCCGCCGAGATCGACGGGGTGGTCGCCGTCTGCAGGCGCCGCGGCGTTGACGGCATGATCGTCTCCAACACTACGGTCAGCCGCCCCGCCGGCCTTGCCGATCCGGCGGCTAGTGAGACCGGAGGCCTGTCGGGCCGGCCGCTCTTTGCGCTGTCGACGCGGCTGCTGGCGGCGACCTATCTGCGCGTCGACGGCGCCTTTCCGCTGATCGGGGTCGGCGGCGTCGACAGCCCGCAGGCGGCGCTCGGCAAGATCGAGGCCGGCGCCACGCTGGTGCAGCTTTACTCGGCCCTCGTTTTCGAGGGTCCCGGCCTCGTCGGCCGGATCCTCGACGGGCTGGTCGGCGTGTTGCCGCCGGGTCGTGATGCCAGTCTCGCCGACCGCATCGGCGCCCGCGCCCGTGAACTGGCGGGTGATCTCGCCTGAGGGTGAGGCTGGCTGCTCAGGCCGGGACCGTCTGGCCGGCCGGCAGCGCGAAGGCGCGCCGCGCCAGCCGCGGATAGAGCGCCGCCTGGCCAAGGCCACGGGCGCCCAGGAACACCAGCAGGGCGATCCACAGGCCGGTATTGCCAAGATCGCCGGCCAGCCAGAACGCCGCCATGTAGAGCGCGAAGGCGGCCAGCATCAGGTCGCGCATGGCCCGCGTCCAGGTCGCTCCCACGTAGATCCCGTCAAACGCGAAGGCTGCCGCGCCGACCAGCGGCGTCAGCGCCGCATAGGGCAGGAACCGGTGAGCCATCACCCGCACCGCCGGGTCGGCCACCACAAAGTCGACGAAGACCGCACCGGCGCCGAACACGAGCGCGGTGACGGCGAGTCCCGTGACCAGGCTCAGCGCAAGGGCGTTGCGGACCGTGCGGCGAAACCCTGCCTCGTCACGGGCGCCCAGCGCCTGGCCGCAGAGCTGCTCGGCGGCGGTGGCGTAGCCGTCGAGGAAATAGGCGCCGAACAGGAAGAGGTTGTTGAGCAGCGCGTTCGCCGCCAGCGTCACGTCGCCGGCCCGCGAGCCCTGCGCGGTAAAGAACGCGAAGGCGGCCAGCAGCGTCAGCGACCGGATCGCGACGTCGCGGTTGACGGCCAGCATGCGCCGCATCGCCGCCGGCTTCAGAACGTCTGCCGATCCGCCCCAATGCAGCGCTCCGAGACGGCGCAGCAGCAGAAGGCCGCCCGCGGCGCCAACGATCTCGGCCAGCAGCGTCGCCGTCGCGGCCCCCACGACGCCAAGGCCAAGCCCGGGCACCAGAACGAGCGTCAGCGCGATCTTGGTAAGGTTGATGGCGACCTGCAGGGCGAGGCCGAGATCGGTGCGGCCGCGGCCGATCAGCGATCCCAGCACCGCGTAATTCGCCAGCGCGAACGGCGCCGACCAGATCCGCACGCCCACATACAGGCCGAGCGCCGCCTGCACGGCCGGGCTCGGTTGTATCAGGGCGGTGGTCGCCGCCATGATCGGCCCCTGCAGGGCGATGATGGCGAGCCCCAGCACCGCGGCGACCAGCAGCGCACGCGACAGCGCCAGCATGGTCTCGCGGTCATCGCCAGCGCCATGCGCCTGGGCGGTGAGCGCCGCCGTGCTCATCCGCAGCGAGCCCAGCCCCCAGAACAGCATGTCGAACAGCACGGCACCGATCGCCACCGCCCCGAGCAGGGACGCCTCGCCGAGGCGGCCGATCACGGCCGTGTCGACGAGGCCGAGCAGCGGCTCGGTCATGTGCGCGAGCATCATCGGCCCGGCGAGCCGCAGGATGCGGCCCGGCGAGGCGTCGACCCGCCGCGCGCTGAAACCGCCGGACATGGCGCTCAGGCCTTGCGGGCGAAGACCCGCATCAGCAGCCAGATCGGCACCACGATCACGGCGCCGTACACCAGGTAGCGCAGCACCTCGCGGATCGCGTCGGTGCCAAGCGACAGGACCCCGTCGATCAGGCCCTTGATGCCGGCGATGATGTCGGGCGGCGTCAGGCCGAACAGCGCCAGGAAAGCGCCGACCACGATCGACAGGAAGACGAGCTTGACCAGCACCGGCCCGGGCGGGCCGCCGAGAAAGCGCGTCACATTGGTGTCCGTCATGGTGGCCTCCGCGGTCGCGCCTCTGGACCGCGCGCGCCCGTCCCTGTTTCATGGCGGCTCCCGCGCCCGAACGCAACCGGCGCTGCCGAGGATCCACCATGCTGCCCGACGCCGGCCTGTTCGATCCCGACGCCATCGACGGCGAGACCCGCGCCTTCAACGCTGATCTTGTCGCCAAGCTGTCAGCGCTGCCGGATCAGTGGAACTTCCCCCCGCAGGTGATTCGCGATCGCCGTGCCCAGGGCCTCGGCCCGTTTCCGCTGCCGCCCAAGAGCCCGCGCGCCGAAACGATCACGATTGCCGGCCCCGGCGGCCCGGTGCCGCTGCGGATCATCGCGCCGGCGCGGCCACGCGGCGTGTTCCTGCACATCCATGGCGGCGGCTGGACCTTCAATACCGCCGACATGCAGGATGACCGGCTGGAACGCCTGGCCGAGGTCTGCGGCCTCGCCTGCGTCTCTGTCGAGTACCGTCTGGCGCCCGAGCATCCCTATCCGGCCCCCGCCGACGACTGCGAGGTCGCCGCCCTGTGGCTGGTGCGCGAGTGCAAGGCGCGGTTCGGCACGGAGTGGCTCGCCATCGGCGGCGAATCCGCCGGCGCCCACCTTGCCGTCACGGCGCTGCTGCGCCTGCGCGACCGCCACGGCCTGCGGCCGTTCCGTGCCGCCAGCCTGATTGCCGGCTGCTACGACCTCGGCATGACCCCGAGCGTGCGCCGCTGGGGCGACGAGAAGCTGGTGCTGCACACACGCGACATCTTCATGTTCGTGCAGAACTACCTGCGTCTGGGCGGAGATGTCCGCGACCCCGACATCTCGCCGCTCTATGCCGATCTGACCGGCCTGCCGCCGGCCCTGTTCACCGTCGGCACCCGCGATCCGCTGGTCGACGACACCCTGTTCATGGCGTCGCGCTGGCAGGCCGCCCGCAACCGCACCGAACTGGCCGTGTGGCCCGGCGGCGCTCACGTGTTCATCAGCTTCCAGACGGCGCTGGCCGAGAAGGCGCTGGCGCGGATCGACGCCTTCCTGGCCGACGCCATCGCGGCCTGACGGCCTGAAGGGGCGACTCGGCCGCCCCCGTCAGGCCACCGCCACCGGCTGGCCTGCCGC